>DASQXC010000453.1:0-3646 GCA_035639935.1 Terriglobales bacterium | reverse complement strand
GTGGGCGGTAGGTTTGTCGGCTTCCGCGCGTTGCAACAGGTTCAACGCCTGCGGCAGGTTGCCGCTGCGCATGTAGAGTTCGCCGAGAATGGCGGTGTCTTCAGTGCGCTTGGGGTTTGCCGCCACCAACTGGCTCAGGATGCGTATGGCTTCTGCCGTATTTCCCATTCGCGAATAGGTCTGGGCCATGCCGGAAACGCCGTCGGCGGAGTTTGGTTCAACCTGAAGTCCGCGGCGGTAGGCGTCAAGCGATGCCTGGTAGTGCCCCGCCAAACGCGAGGTGTAGCCCAAGAGGAACCACAGCCTGCCGTTCTGCGGCGCGGCTTTGACGGCGCGTTCGGCATAACTCGCTGCTGCGGCGTAATGCCCCTTCTTGAGCGCATCTTCGGCCGCGCGCGCCATGCGGCCCAGCTCGATGCTGTTGCCCCATCCGATGCCGCCGCTGCCTGCCTGCGCCGCACGGCTTTTCTTGTTTTTGGCCGCGGGATTGGCAGGACTTGTGGCTCTGGGCTGCTGCTCTTGCTGCCCTTGGACTTCAAAGGTCTGAGCTGCCGCGGGAGCAGTCAAGGGCAAAAACAGGGAACAAAAAGTTACAAGCGCGAAGATTTTTTTCACGGGACCACTCGATCGAAAGCTGTGTGGCGGCAGGAACACTCGCAAGCACGCTTCCAAGTTGGTGTGCCGCAATTCGGCCAGAACAAAGGGATGATGTCAGCGGCTCTGCCCTCTTAGGGAATGCAGATACTCTCTCTATAGCGTTCCATTCCCATCGGTTCCCACCTGGAGCGAACGGTGACGATTGGAACCCGGTCTGCCCAAACGGAAAACCCGGCGGGGAAGTTGGGAATCCAAACTGCTCCGTAAGCGCCACAGCGGAGGAACACTTTGAACCAGCCTTCCCCCCACGCCGCTTTGGGGCGCGTGGTGCCGCTCGGTTTGATCTTGCTGCTGGTCTTGGCGGTCCACGGTCCCCTATTGCTGATGCAGTTGCCGAGTTCGTCCTACGACGCTAATACCCACATGTTCTTTGCCGCGCACTATGCGCGCCACTGGTTCAACCCGTGGAACCCCAAGTGGTATGGCGGATTCTCGCAAACCACCTATCCGCCACTCGTGCATCAGTGGATCGCGCTCTTTTCTCACGTCATGGGCCTTGACCTTGCTTACATGCTTGTGCAGTTGCTGGTGATCCTGCTGCTGCCCATCGGGACCTGGCGTTACGCGCGGCTTTGGGTGAACGAGCGCTCGGCGAGCTACGCGGCCTTGGGCAGCATTTTCCTGGGGTCCTTGGCCATGCTGGTCTATCAGTCCGGTCAGTTGCCGACCACCGCTTCGGCCGCTTTGACACTCAATGCCCTGCCTTACTTCTACCAATGGATCCGCCGTGCCCGCATCTCGGCGCTACTGAAGGGCGTACTTGTGGCGACCGCCGCCGGCGCTGCCCACCACGTCACGTTACTTTTCGGCATGATCCTGTTTGCGGTGCCGGTATTGTGGCTGGCGATCCTGGACCGCAAATCGGATGCACCCGAGGCACGGGCTTCCGCTGTTCTCTCGCGTGGCATCACCTTTGCTGCCATCACCGCCGTGGCGGTGGGAATCGTCCTGCTGCCCTACTGGGTACAGTTGATCCACAATCCCATTCGGCAAATGCCCATCCCGCACGCCAGCCGCGACAACTACATCCTGAATTCTGCGAGCGGCATCAACTTCTGGATCATCCCGATGGCCGGGCTCCTGCTGGGATTGCCGTTCATTTTCTGGCGCGGCGTCGGCGAGCGCCGGCTGCGGCCATTGTTCTTCGGATTCTTTCTCACCATGCTGCTGGGCCTGGGCGGAACCACGCCCGTGGCGCGCGTTTTGCTGGGCCGTGCGTTTTACGTCCTGACGTTCGAGCGCTTCACCTTCTGGGCCACGCTGATGGCCCTGCCCTTCGCTGGGTTGTGGGCGGCTGAGTTGATCGACCGCTACGGGCGGAAGATGATTCCGGTGGTGTGGATTGTGGCAGTGGGCAGTTGCGCGATGGGTGTTGCCTGGACCTTCTATCGTCCCATCAATGTGTCGCCGTTCAAAGTCGACCAGGTGATCTCGTTTTTGAATCGAGACGACCACTCCAAATTCCGTTATCTGGTGCTGGGCTTCGGCAATCAGTTTTCTAAAGTTGCCACCTACGCCGAGGCAGGCAGCGTGGACGGCGATTACAACTCTGCCCGCCTGCTCCCCGAGCTCACCGAGTACGGCGTTGGCCAGCTTTACAGCGCCAAGTATTTCGGACTCGCCGGCATGCAGTCGCTGCGGGCCATGCTCAAGCACGCCAACCAGTACGGACTGAGATACATCTTCGTTCGCGACCGCTACTACGAGCCGCTGCTGGCCTTCGCGGGATGGCGTCCGGCGGAGAGCTACGACAACGGAAACGTGACATTGTGGACCAAGGATGATGTTCCGCCGGCGCACCCCGTTGAGTCCAGCACACTGATGCCTTCGTATTGGGAAGATGTGATGTGGGGCATCCTGCCGGTGGGCTGCAGCCTGCTGGCTATCGTGACGGTGCTGGCAATCCCCGAGCGACGTCGCGCGGTCAGCGAACCGATTGCCTTCCCCGCGCCAGCCGACTCCGTCTTTGACTTGCGGGAGGCGAAGTGATGAAGCATATCGTCCCCATTCTCCTGATTTTTTTGGCGGTGGTACTGGTTGGCGCGAGCACCATCGGCTCGGGGCGCCTGATCCGCGCGACTACCCCGCAGGGCGCCGTTGAACAGTTGTTCGCGCACGTCCGCAATCGCGACTTCAAGGGCGCATACTCCTACGTTGCGCCGGTCAGCAACGTGGACCTCACTGCCTTTACCCGCGACCTGATGGGCAAGGACGGCAGCCTCCGCACATACTCGTCGCTCGCAGAAATCAATACCAAAGTATTGAATGAATCGGACAACGAAGCTACGGTCCGCGCCAATCTGCACTGGTCTACCGCCGTGGGAGCGTTCTACGACACCCGTGATCTGAAGGTGGTGAAAGACGGCGGCGAATGGCGCGTGCTTTGGCCCATTGAAAAGCTGCCCAACCTGCCGCCGCAGGTGATCCCGGTGAACTACCTGCGCTGGGACGTCATTCGCCGCGGTGCGGAAGATGACTGGGGCGCGCAAGACGCGGCACCCCCGCGCATCCGCATCATCTCCATGAATGCCATCGAGAAGGATGGCGGCACCGTCGTGCTGGGCGAGATCGTGAACGAGGACACCGTACCGGGGTTCGTCTCCGTTAACGCCACCCTGCTCGGAAAAGACGGCTCCGTCCTGGGCGAGGAGTCGAGCTTCGACAAGATCTCGCACGTCCTGCTGCCGAAGGAGGTTTCCCCCTTCCGTGTGGACTTTCCGGGAATCAAGCTTGCTTCAGTGAAGAGTGTGCGCATGCAGCCCAACCCGCTGCTGGTGCCCGCTTCCGCCGACCCGGTGATCGGCGTGCTTCACCAGCATCTCGACAAGGTTCGCGGCCACAGCGTTCTTGCAGGCGAACTGCTGAACGAAAGCGGACAGACTGTGAACATCCCCCACGTGCTGGCCACGTACTATGACAATGCCGGCAAGGTGATCTGGATCTCCGACGCGTATATTGACCGCGCCCTGCCCCCGCAGTTACCGGTGCC
>DASQXC010000452.1:0-2721 GCA_035639935.1 Terriglobales bacterium | reverse complement strand
GCAAACATCATAAAGAAGATAAGGTCAGAACCCTAATCGAAGGCAGACCTGCCGCATGACCTCGAATCGCGACTACGAAATGTGCTATATGAAGGAGTAGATCCCGCAGTGATGACATTGGTAAGCAGGGACGCGATGTCGTTTCGCGTGTTGGTGTCGATTCGCCAAGCCCATTGCCGATGCCCAGTCCATCCGAATTGTGGAGTTCAGCCATGTATTATGGCAATGGAGCCCGACGGCGGGCAGCACTCAAGGCGATTGCTTCCTATCTTCCTGCCGATACGCTGACCAACGAAGAGCTAGCGCGGGAGCTTGGTGGCTGGGACGCGCCAAAAATCCTGGAGAAGACCGGCATCGCCGAGCGCCGCATCGCCGCGCCGGATGAGTGTTCCTCTGATTTAGGTGTAGCGGCAGCACGGCGGTTATTCGAAAAAGGCGCGTGCGCCCCGGCTGATATAGATTTCCTTCTCTTCTGCACACAAAGCCCGGACTACTTTCTGCCGGCCACCGCCTGCTTGGTGCAGGACCGTCTCGGGCTGCGTCTTGATTGCGGCGCTCTGGACTTCAACCAGGGTTGTTCCGGCTTTGTCTATGGGCTATCGCTTGGCAAGAGCCTGATCGAGACCGGCAACGCAGACAACGTGCTGCTCATCACCGCTGAGACCTACAGCAAGTTCATTAACCCGCGCGATCGCAGTGTGCGAACCATCTTCGGCGACGGCGCCGCCGCCACGCTGCTCACGGTTGTCGAATCAGACAGGGAACTGATTGGGCCATTCGTGTTCGGTACTGACGGTCGGGGCGCCCGAGAACTGATCGTCCCCGCCGGTGGCATGCGCCGCCCCGTGGGCTGCGAGCAAGCAGTCGAAACGCAGGACGAACGCGGCAACTGGCGCTCCCAGCGCAATCTCTATATGAACGGTCCCGAAGTTTACAGGTTTACGGTCGAAACGATTCCCAAACTGCTGGAGCAATTGCTTGACAAGAGCGAGCGGCGAGTGGAAGACGTGGATCACTTCTTCTTCCACCAGGCTAACAAATTCATGTTGGACCGCCTGCGTGCACGCACGCCGATTCCTGAGGAGAAATTCTGGGTCGACCTCGAGGACTGCGCCAACACCGTCTCTTCCACCATTCCCATTGCACTGGAGCGGGCGCACTGCAGAGGACGCATTGTTGCCGGCCACAGTCTCGCCCTGCTCGGCTTCGGCGTGGGTTATTCCTGGGCCGCGGCTATGATGGAATGGGTGTAACCGAAGCATTGCCGTTGGGGGCTTGCCGATGAGACGGTCTCCTCAGCCCTGAACTGAGGAAGGAAGCGGCGGCAATAGCTGCCATTACATAGAACATCGCGGCGTTGGCGGGGATTTGCAGGTTGAAGTCCACAAAACTGTGCACCAGGATGCCGGTCACGCCGAGCAGTGCAGCCAGTGTGACCGCCTGTGTCAAATCCAGCCTCGGGCCACGCAGCTTGCGAAAGGCGCGCATATAGACCAGCGCCAAGAAAGCGAGCACGGCCGTGAGGCCCAGGGTGCCGGTCTCGGCCAACACCTGGACATAGTCGTTATGGGCAGCGTTGATGAATACGTCGGCGTAGAAGGTCCGGTATTTGGGATACACGACCGTGAAGGTCCCTAGACCCCATCCCAGCACAGGTCGCGCCTTTGCCATCTGAAGGCTGTCGCGCGCGATCTGTATACGGGTGTGATAGCTGGCTTCGTCGGTCTTGAGTGAGACAAAGCGCTGCACCAGATTCTGTCCACCCAGCCAGAAGAGGAATAGCAGGATCATCAGGCAGGCGGTTGCAAAGATCGCGGCTGATCGGCGGCTTGTGTTCTTCCACCACAGCACGGCAGCCAAAAAGACCACCTCGACGCCAAAGGCAGTCATCCCACCGCGCGATAAAGACAAAAAGATGGTGCCCGCCATGAACACGCCGGCGAAGGCCAGCAACACGCGCTTGGGCGGCGTCAATTCCTCCATCATGCTCAGCACCAGCGGGAACGGCGCCAGCATCTCCATTGCTCCGGCATAGTGGTTATGGTTGACGTAGGGGCCGAAGATAAAGCTGGTGCCCCGGACCGGCACCATCCAATAAATCTCGCCGTTCGAGGTGAGGTCTTGGATGACGGCGAAGACCGCGATCAGGAACCCAGAGACGGTGAGGAACCCTGTAAAGCGCTTGATGTCTTCTTCCGTGCGCAGTATCTGCAGCGCGACCAGAAAGATCATGGCATAGGCGAGGTAGGTGAGGGTCGCACTCTGCGTCATGTAGGCGTAGGCAGTCCGGCGCAGAACGAGCTGCAATGCCGCTATACCGGCGAAGGATGCGACCGGGAGATAAAGCGGAGTCACGACTAATGGGGTAGCGGTAACAGCTTGCTGCACAGCCCACAGCACCAGCAATGCTGTAGCCGCAGCCTGCAGTCCAAACAAGGACCATGGCTCGACCGCGCCGAAGCTCACCATGCCGTAGACCAGCACAGCACCCAGGCCGTAAACCAAGGAGTAGCGGAGGACAGCAGCTGCAGCCGCTGGCTTTGTCCTGCACACACGTGCGGCAACCATCTCGACCGGCCCGATCTGTGCTTGTCCGCTCACAACAATGCTCCTCTCAAGGTCTGGCGACCAGCGTCACATCGTCGACCCAGACTCTTCCACGAATAAGAGGGCGGCTGGGAACGCGAACGATGCTCACCAGCAGCAGGTCGTCTTCCGGTG
>DASQXC010000451.1:0-2864 GCA_035639935.1 Terriglobales bacterium | reverse complement strand
GGGGGCAGCCGCCGCAATTGGATTAGCGGCGGGAATCTGGTTCGGAAGAAGAAGGAACAGCCACTGAACTCTGCAAAGAACCAGACTGCTGGATATCTCCGTCTCAGAACAGCGGCAATTGTTGTGCCTCTTCCTCTGGAGGATAGGAGGCTTGCACGGAATCATCGCGCGTCGGGAAGCCGTGCTTGCGGCGCAGCGCCGCCATCAGGCTGGAGATCCGCTTGCGATAAGAGGCTGGCAGAAATGCACGGCTCGCATATCGCTTCCTGTAGCTCTCCACCAAGTGCGGAAACTCCTTTTCGAGGAATGGCAGGAAGATGGCCGCCGAGCAGGGCTTGAGGAAAAGCGGATTGGCGAAGATGTAGCGGCCGCCGGCTTCTTTGGTTGCACCCACCAACTCGTTCAGCGCTTGGGGATCGTCGGTGATGCCCGGCACCACCGGCGCGCAGATCACACCCGCCGGCACGCCAGCCACGTTCAGCTTGCGTACGGCGTCCAACCGCAGGTCGGGGCGCGGCGCCCGCGGTTCCAGAATGCGCGCCAGTCGAATGTCCAGCGTGGTGATGGTCAGGTTGACGTAGAGCTGGTTCGTCTGCGCGATCTTGCGCAGCAGGTCCGCGTCTCGGAGCACCAGGTTTGATTTGGTGACGATTCCGAGCTCGAGCCCGGCGTGCAGCGCCAGTTCCTCCAGGATCGCCCGCGTAATGCCATAGCGCCGCTCCGCCGGTTGATACGGATCGGTAGCGGTCCCAATCGCTATCTCTTCGCCGCGTTTTACTTTTTTCAGGTCCTGGCGTAACAGCCACGCGGCCTGTTGCTTGACGTAAATCTTGCGCTCGAAGTCCACGCCATCGCGCATTTCCATGAACTCGTGGGTGTAGCGCGCATAGCAGTATTTGCAGGCGAACTCGCATCCGCGGTAGGGATTAATGGTCCAAGTGAACGGCATCCGCGGGGAGGTGCAACGATTGAGCAGCGATTTCACAGGTAAGGTGAGATACTCGACCTCATGCCCTTCGGCGATGGATTCGCCCATCGCCGCCAGCCGCGCGATCCCCACCAGGCGGGGGCGGGACGTCTCGAGCAACGGAAGAAACTGCGACGGAGAATTCATGGCGCGAGCGACTGTTCGCTTTTTATTCGCCAACAAAGAATAATTACGGATGGTAAAGGTTGTCAAGTTGCGGGCGCCCGTCTATAACCATCCGCCGGGAGGCCGTATGACAAAGCTCGCCTGGGTGATTGCATTGACCGGCGTGCTGTTTGCCACGCTATTTGCGCAGGAAAAGAACCCGGTCGGTGCCGCTCTCCGTGAAGCGCTTCAGGTGCGCAGCAAGAACATGGTCGCAGCCGCGGAAGAGATGCCGGCCGACAAATACAGCTTCAAAGCCACGCCGGAGCAGATGACCTTCGGCCATCTCACTCTGCACATCGCCGAGGCGAACTATGTTTTCTGTTCGAAAATCGGTAACGTCACCGCGCCCGAACTCCCCAAGCTCAGCGACACCGATCCCAAGGAGAAGCTAGTGGAGCGGCTGAAGTCATCGTTCAACTTCTGCTCGACAGCGCTCGCCAAGCTCGACGACTCCAACCTCGGCGAGACGCGGGCCTTGTTCGGAGAGCGGAAGGCTTCTCGGGCCGCGGCGATTCTGGCGCTGGCCGGCAGTTGGGCCGACCATTACTCGCTGCAAGCCACTTATCTGCGGTTGAACGGGCATTTGCCGCCTACAGCAAAGAAGTGAATGCGATTTGTAATTTCTGATTCGTAGTGCGATTTAGAACCAGAGATCACATTAGTTCACCGTGAGCAGGATCGTAGCTGAATGCGAGTCGCTGCCTGACGTTCCCACGATCAGAACACTAAAGCTCCCTCGCGCCGTGTTGCCGCTCGTACTCAGCGTTAACACCGACGTTGTTCCGTTGCTCCCCGGAATCGGGCTCGCCGGCAAAAAGCTACAGCTCGCGTATTTCGGCAGCCCTGAGCAGGAAAGGGCCACAGCAGAATTGAATGCCCCTCCTACGGGAGTCAAGCTCAGGCTGAATTTGGCCGATTGGCCGTGCTTCACGGTGGCGCCGGTCGGATTCGCTGTCAGAGAGAAGTCCACGCCCGTTCCACTGAGGCCGACGGCGGGACCCCACTTCTTAATACCGTCAGAACCGGTCACGGCAAGACTCCCCAATCGGTTGCCCGTTGCCGTGGGCGTGAACGCAATCGTGAAGGCACAAGAGCTTCCACCCCGGACACCGGCCGTCGGGCAGTTGTTCTCCTCAGCAAAGTCGCCCGTGATGCCCAGGCTGGAGAACTGAAAGCAGGTGTTACCCGTGTTGCTCAAGACGGCGGTCTGTGGACTGCTGGTTGTCCGAATGGGCTGGTTTGCGAAGGTGAGCGCATTGGGAGAGAAACTGACATTGGCCCCGACTGTAAGCTCATAGGCGCCAATGTCTACCGTGCTCACACAGTCATTGTTGCCATCAAGGATTCGAGGATTCGCCGCGTAATCCGCTTGTGGCAGATATGGTACCGAATTGCTGCCTGCATCCACCGCAGGAGAAGTTGACTGCAAATGAAAATCCCCAGTGGAGGCGTTCACAAACTGAGGATCGGCAGAAATGTTTCCGTTCTGGCCGCTCTGGCCGGAGCATGTCCCGGCTAGACCGGTGCCATTGGGACTGAAGGCATCGTTGTTGGTGAAGGCTGGGGACTGCTGTTGATAGGTTCCGTCGCAGTACACCGCATTCTGACCCGAGGGGCCGATGAGGAGGTTGTTGAAGAACTGGACTTGATTATCGTATCCGTTGGCGTAAACAGCCGAGCCTGTGTTCCCCCCGAACGCGCCGACGATTGTGTTGTTTACCAATATCGG
>DASQXC010000450.1:0-2270 GCA_035639935.1 Terriglobales bacterium | reverse complement strand
TGCTGCATCCCTTCTGGTATAAGCCGATCGTCTCTCCGCCGAAGGATTGGAGCCGCTGGGAAGACCTCATCTACAACTTCGCCAAACATCTGGTGGACCGCTATGGGATTGAAGAGGTTTCCCGCTGGTACTTCGAAGTGTGGAATGAGCCTAACCTTGACTTCTGGGCAGAAGAACCCAAGGAAGCCACGTACTATGAGCTGTACGACCACGCGGCGCGCGCGATCAAGCGCGTTGATTCACGCCTGCGTGTAGGCGGGCCGGCTACCGCGCAAGCAGCGTGGGTTGACCGGTTCATCAAGCATTGTGTCGAAGCCAATGTGCCGGTGGATTTCGTCTCCACCCACGTCTACGCCAACGACCGCGCGCAGGACGTCTTCGGCACCAACGAACAGATCTCTCGCAACGAGATGGTTTGCCGGGCGGTGAAGAAGGTCTATGAGCAGGTCAAGGCTTCGGCTCGCCCCGAACTGCCCATCGAGTGGACCGAGTACAACGCCAGCTACATGAATGAGCCGGCGGTCACCGACACCGTTTTCATGGGGCCTTGGCTCGCGGACACCATACGTCAGTGCGATGGCATGGTGGACAGCATGTCCTACTGGACTTTCTCCGATGTCTTCGACGAGCAGGGCGTGATCAAGCAGCCGTTCTATGGCGGCTTCGGCCTGATCGCCAACGGCGGGATCCCGAAGCCGGCCTTTAATGCTTTCGCGCTGCTCCATCGGCTGGGAGACCGGAGGATCGCTGTTTCTTCCAACTCCGCGCTGGTAACACGCCGGAAGGACGGCTCTCTGGTCATTGCGTTGTGGAACTATTTCCCGCCTGGCGAAAAGGGAGCGCCCAAAGAGGTGACGTTGCAATTCGCCGGACTCAGCGGGAAACATCGCAGCATTCAGCACGCCGACTCACGCTACGGGACCGGAGCCGTGGAGGCCGCATACAAAGATATGGGAAGTCCCAAATATCCCACCCGCGAGCAGCTCGCCAAATTGCGGCAGGCAGCGCAGCTTCCACCTGCCGAAAAGCGCGTTTTCTCCGGAAGCCAGTTGAAGATCGTCCTGCCGCCGTACTGCCTGGCGCTGGTCGAGATCCGATAGAGCGCTTTCAGGATGGCCTGTTCCGCTTTGTCAAGGGGCACGGCTTCAGCGCGTGTCGTTCAGGAGCCAGAAATAGTGGCTTTTAGGCGCTGCGGGCATTCCCTCAGCGGCCAAAGCCATTCACAACACTCCTCTAGCGGCACGCCTGAAGGCGTGCCCTTTCACAGAACATTTCCCGCCGATCCGCCGTAATTGTGATTGTGGTCGGAAAAACGCGCTGCTAACTGTGCCGCGTGTTTCACGTCAAAACAGGCAGCCAGAGGTGGATCATGGGACCGAAATATAACGAACTCATGGACAATATGGCCTTCAGAGTATCACTGAACGTAGGATTATTTGCGCTGTGGTTGGTGGCGGCGTTCACGCTGCTGAAGCTGACGTGATGGCCGCGCCGCGAGCAGGTGAAGCGGCACGGCTTCAGCAGGGTCGATGGATCCGTCAGCCTAAACATGCATGGGTGCTTCCCTGCGCTCTGAATAGTGCGACTCCACGTACTCGTTCAGAATGTCAATGAATTCCGCAACAATCCTATCGCCTCGCAGCGTGGTTAACAGTCGGCCATCCATGAAGACCGGCGCCGTGGGTTCTTCAAACGTCCCGGGCAGCGAGATGCCGATGTGGGCGTGCTTGGATTCTCCGGGTCCGTTTACTACGCAGCCCATGACCGCAACCCTCATGTTCTCGATGCCGGCGTAGCGTTGTTTCCAGAGCGGCATCTGCTGGCGCAGGTAGGACTGGATCTGCTCGGCCATTTCCTGAAAGAACGTGCTGGCGGTGCGTCCGCAGCCGGGGCAGGCGGTGACCTGCGGGGCAAAGCTGCGGATACCCAAGGACTGCAGGATCTGCTGGGCGACGATGACTTCCTCGGTGCGGTCGCCATTGGGAGCTGGGGTGAGGGAGACGCGGATGGTGTCGCCGATGCCTTCCTGCAACAGGACGGATAAGGCCGCGGTGGACGATACGATTCCCTTGGCGCCCATACCAGCTTCGGTCAACCCGAGGTGCAGCGGATATTGGCAGCGCGCAGCCAGCGCGCGGTAGACGTCAAGCAGGTCCTGCACTCCGCTCACTTTCGCGCTGAGGATGATCTGATCAGCACGGAGGCCGTACTTCTCGGCACGCTCAGCCGAATCCAGTGCGCTCACGACCATCGCCTCGAGCGTGACTTCG
>DASQXC010000449.1:0-6717 GCA_035639935.1 Terriglobales bacterium | reverse complement strand
TCAGTCCCGGGCAGCATATCGCGAAACGATATCAACTCCGCGCCTCCCAGCCCACCGGACTGGCGCTCGACGCCAAGGGGCGCAGGCTCTTCGTCGCGGTGCGCTACGCGGTGCTGGTACTCGATGCTGATAGTGGGGCGGAACTGGCGCGCATCCCCGCCGCGGGCGGCATCACCACGCTCTGGTTTGACGCGGGCCAGCAGGCGCTTTACGCCGCCGCTACCAATGGCTCCGTAAACCTCATCGCCACTGCGGGCGACCGCTTTCTCCGCCAGCATGAGCTGCAAACTCAAATCCGCGGACACAGCTTCGCCTACGATCCCGCCAAGAAAACCGTGTATCTGACCGGCGGCCACGAAGGCCGCAGCAAGCTGGTGATCCTCAAGACGGTGGATACGCAGGTCGCTGCCGGACCGGCCTCGGGTGTCACCTCACCCAAAGCGCAAGTAACTGCGGAGAAGAAGTAGTTTTGCGAAGGGCCGGCCCCGGCTCGGCGGGTTCCGGAAAGAGACAGCGATCAAAGCGCAGATCGCGTTCATATTCCGCTACCGGATCGGCGCGCTGTTTCCGCTGCGCGACCTTTCCCTGACAATGAGCGTGCTGGCCAGAAAGCGCTAGCTTGCGTGTGGCAATGAACACCGGTCGTGATACAACAGCGGCATATGGCACCCGGATCTATCACCGCGCTTGCCCCGTGCCGCGTAGATCTTGCGGGCGGAACCGTGGACATATGGCCGCTCTACCTCTTTCATCCCGGGGCGGTGACAGTGAACTTCGCGGTGAATGTGCTGACGCGCTGCACTATCCACGCCGTACCGGGAAAGAAAATTCGCCTCAAATCTCTGGACACTGGTGCCGAGGACCATTTCGACAATTGTGACGCGCTCTGTTCCGCCAAGAGGTTGCGCCATGCCCTGGCCGCATATCTGGTCCGCTTCTTCTGTCCTGAAGGCGGGTTCGAGCTGGAAACCCACTCGGAATCGCCTGCCGGTGCGGGCATCTCCGGCTCCTCGGCGCTGATGATCGCCACCGCCGCGGCCCTGGCGCGCTGGAGTGGCCGCAGGTTAGACCTTGAAGATATCCGGGTGCTGGCGCAGAACGTTGAGGCACAACTGATTCGCGTTCCTACCGGCTGCCAGGACTACTATCCCGCGCTCTACGGCGGAGTCAACGCCATTAGCCTCGCTCCTGATGGCATCCACCGTGAAGCGATACCGGTGCCGGCGGAAGAGATTGACGCGCGTTTCCTGCTGGCCTACACCGGCGCGCCGCGGCAGTCGGGGATCAACAACTGGGAGGTGTTCAAAGCGCATATCAACGGTGACCGCCGCGTGTTCCGCAACTTCGAAGAGATTGTGGCGGTAGCGCGCGCCATGCACCACGCGCTGGCGACGGCCAATTGGCAGGAGGTGGCGCGCCTGCTGCGCGAGGAGTGGAAGCTGCGCAGGACCAATGCCCCGCGGATCAGCACGCCTCTGATTGAAAAGCTGGTGGCTGTGGCTGCCAAGAACGGTGGACTGGCCGCAAAGGTCTGCGGCGCTGGTGGCGGAGGATGCGTGATTTTCCAAGTAGATCCGGAGGCGAAGCAGCGAGTGGTAAATGCCATCCGCGGGAGCGGCGGACGAGTCCTGGAGTTCAAAGTGGCACGCGAGGGCTTGACCTTCGCCGCCCCAGGCCGACACGCGAAGACCGCGCGTGCCCGAGGGCCCATTACGGGCAGGCAGGCGTGAGGCCAATCGTCATCGCTTCGGCAAAGCGGCCGCCGGCGATTTTGCGTTTCCTGGTATCGGCACTTCTCATCCTCGCGGCCTACCTGCTGGCAGGGGTTGCGTTTGGTCTGCTGGGCTTCACCCCGCTGGCGTGGGCACTGTATCCAAATCTTCTGCTGATCGCGCTCCTATGGGGCTTTACCACTCTGCTGTATTCCCTCGACCGCGTACGCAGTTCGCTGTTAGAAGCCGCGGGTCTGCCGTTCGTCGGGGAGGCGCTGCGAGACGCTTTGGCAGGCATTATCTTCGGTCTGGCGACGGTTTCAGTCGTGGTGGCCGCCGTGGCGCTTCGGGGACGTGTGCACTTGGCGTACATCGGCATGCATCCTGCTGCCCTGATGCTGAGCTTCTGGGTGCTTGCGGCCGCGGCGATGGCGGAAGAACTCGTTTTTCGCGGATACCCGCTGCACCGGCTTATCGAAGCCCTGGGAGTACCGATAGCGGTCGCGGTCACCTCCTGTCTGTTCGGGCTGGTTCACTTGCGCAACCCCCACGCCTCGCTGTTGGGTGCGCTCAACACAGCCGAGGTCGGGGTGCTGCTGGCGCTGGCGTACGTGCGCACGCGCTCGCTGTGGCTGCCCTGGGGCATCCATTTCGGATGGAACGCGGCGCTCGGGTTGGGATACGGCTTGGTCGTAAGTGGCTTCTCCAATTTTTCCGTGGCCATCGCAGGCACGCTTGAGGGACCACGCTGGTTGACCGGAGGCGAGTACGGGATTGAGGCCAGCGCCACGACAACCGCAGCCAATCTTGTGGCAATCGTGGTCCTGGTCGCATTGGTGAAGCAGCGGGCGGCGCCAGAGGTCATCGTCCGCCCGCCACAGCAACCGCCACGGATTACCTGCGAGCCCCACGAGAATGGCTCCTCCGGCATCCAATAAGTAAGCGCGAATGGCAAGTAAGCGCGAATGGCGGTTGCAAAAACCTCGCCCAAGGCGAATCATAGGGGCACGTTCCGCGCAGAGATTTCCGTGACCAGTCGGTCTTCCGTAACCGTTCTCGTATTAGCTCTCGCCGTGGGTGCATGGGCAGACTCCAAACCCGCAGCCCAGGCTCAGCGCCAGCCGATGTCGCGGGAGACTCGCTTCTACGTGATCCGCGGGCTGCAATCGGAGATCGCCTTCGCACGCAAGCCATTCCCTATGGGGACGAAAGGGCTGACTCTGCGCGAAAATGGTATGGTTACGCCTTCGGAAGGCGACCTTGAAAAAGCAATCGCGATACTTGGGCCGGCGGTTCGCCCGGGCGATCGAGTCCGTATCACCGACGTAAGGATTGCCAAGGACTACATCCTCTTCGAAGTCAATGGCGGTCCGAAAAAAAAGAAAAAGTGGTATCAGCACATCCAGGTAGGTGTATCGGGCACGCCGGTGGCGACTGGGCCGCAGCAGGAGCCGCCCGACAATCCAAGGGGAACGCTGCTCATCCTGGCCTTCAAGGATTACGTCCCGGAGATCACGCCCGACCAGCTCAAGGAAATGCTGCATCCGGTGTTGGACTTCAGCAGCAAGTCCGCCACCGAAGCATACCTGGACACTATCCCGCCCAAGGCAAAAGAGGCCATCAAAAACCATCAAGTGCTGGTGGGCATGGACCAGGAAATGGTGGTCTATGCCAAGGGCAGGCCATCGAAGAAAATCCGCGAGAATGACAGTGAGGGCAAACCGTACGAAGAATGGATTTACGGCGAACCCCCGCAGGATGTTGAGTTCGTACGCTTTTCCGGGCCTGAAGTGGTGCAGGTGAAAGTCATGAAGGTGGACGGCGAAAAGGTCGTCCGCACTGAGAAAGAAATTGATCTGAAGGACCTGCGCGAAGCCGAGGCGCGCAAGAAAGAACAGGAGCAGCTCGCGAAACCGCAACCGGTGGCCAACCGCCCTACCCTGCGTCGTCCGGGAGAAGAGGACGAGAGCCCAACTCGCAAAACTGCACCTTCAGCTCCCGAGCCGAGCGACCCCAACCAGAGAGATCCCACGCTGGGTCCGCCGCGCGAGCAGCCGCCCACGCCGGTACCCTCGCCTCCTCCGTCCAGTCCAGTTCCGCCGGGCCAAGGTGATCCGACTTCACATCCATAAGGCGCAACTCGGCTTTGTGGAAAATCCGCAACTATACACAGCAACCCAAGTTGAAAGCATCGGTCAGCAGGAGTAGCATTTTCCTGCTTTGGGGTCGTAAGTAGCTGCTCATGTGCCCCTGAGAACAATGGAGGTGACTTGATGCCAACAACACGAGAATTCACCGTCCAGATGGAAGACCGGCCTGGTACGCTGGGCAAGCTTTGCCGCAGCCTGGCGGACAAAGGAGTCAACATCCTCGCCTTCCAGTCCTTCCCCCATCAGGGCAAGAGCACCGTCCGGTTCGTAACGGATAATCCAAACAACACCAAAACCGTTTTGGACAATCAGCATGTCACCTATAACGAGACCCAAGTGGCGCAAACCAAGCTGACGCACCGCCCAGGTCAACTAGCTCAGGTTGCGGCACGGTTGGGAGACGCAAACATCAACATCGATTACGCGTACGTCGGAATCGAGTCGGGGACCAGCACTCCCCTGCTGGTTTGCGGCGTCGCGGACGTTAACCGGGCGGCCAAGATAATAGATGAAGCCGCCGTCGCTGCTGCGTGAGACACGTCACTCCGGGCCCAAGTCAGTGGCTTGGGCCTCTTTTTTCACCCAGCAGTTGAGCTGTAGCCCATTCAGCTCAGGCCGCCTGCTGCATGAGACTGATTGGACCTGCCAAGTCCCAATCGTGAGTTACGTGCGTGACGGGGCGCACGAGCAGAAAACGGACTTGATTCTTACAAGTGCGACAGGCCGGCAACTCCTCGCCGGCAATCACCATGACTTCGTGCGCCCCCCGATGTGCCAGGTGGGTCACCTTATAGATGCCGGAGATAGCGGGTGAGTCTCCTGCCCTGTACCGCCGATTCTTATTTCTCTGAATCTGCACTACCGCCATCTCCCCTTGGAACAGAGGCTCAGAGAGTCTGAAGGTCGCCCGAGTATTGATGGGTTGGACAAGTAGAGGCGCACACGGGGTTGCCATCAGCTACCAAATGAATATCCCTAGAGAGCGTCCGCATCTGTTGCTGGCCTCATATTGCGCAGCACTCTGCCCTCTAATAGGCATGAACAGCGCTTGCGTGGGTAAGAATGAATCCCCGACCGCTCTGCTGCACGCTTTGCAGGCAGTCCTCGCGCCAGGAGATCGCGGCCGGGAGGCGGCGTAAAGCTGCCGGTATCGCGACTCCGGCACTCAGGCCTTCGTTTGTCATATCTGCTTCCCACCTGCTATTCTGCCCCGCCATGAACCGACGCACGTTCCTTCAAGGAGCAGCGGTAGGAGCAGCAACAGTGGCTTTCCCAAGCCCGTGGCCGAGGCTCGCGCAGGCTGCAATTCCTGACCTGAAGCCGATCTACGCCCAAGTCGAGAAGCAACACGACGAAGCCGTGACGCGACTGCAGCAGTGGATCCGGCAGCCCTCGATCGCGGCGGAGAACCGCGGCGTCTCCGAGGGCTGCGATTTGACTATGCGCCTGCTGAGAGACGCCGGGTTCGGCCAAGTCACCAAAATCCCCACCGACGGACAGCCTGGAATCTTCGCTACTCTCGATGCCGGCGCTCCCCGCAGCGTCGGCCTCTACTTCATGTATGACGTGAAGCAGGCAGATCCTGCCGAGTGGTCGTCCCCGCCCTGGGCGGCAGCAATTGTGGATAAGCCCGGACTGGGAAAGGTGGTGATGGGCCGTGGCGCCGTCAACCAGAAAGGTCCGGAATCGGCGTGCATAGCCGCGCTGCACGCCATCCGCGCCGCTGGTCGCAAGCTGCCGGTGAATCTGGTATTCGTGGGCGAGGGCGAGGAGGAGATCGGTTCGCCCCATTTTCCGCAGGTGGTGCGCAGGCCGGAGGTGCTGGCCGCGCTCAAGCGCACCATGGGTGTGTTCATGCCCTCAGCAGAGCAGGACCTGGATGGCAAGGTGATTATGACACTTGGCGCCAAGGGCGTTATCGAATGCGAACTTGTCTCCAGTGGCGAGCGCTGGGGACGGGGGCCGCGCAAGGACATCCATTCCAGCAACAAGGCGCGTGTGGACAGCCCGGCGTGGCACCTGGTGGAAGCCCTCGCGACGCTTGTCTCCAAGGATGGTAACGATCCCGCCATCGACGGATTCGCCGATAAGGCGCGCCCCGTCTCCGAGCGCGAGAAGGCCATGATCGCGGAGGCAGCGCGCCGTCTCGACGAGCAGACGGCGAAAAGGCAACTCGGCGTCGAGCACTGGGTACGCGACGTGAGCTGGCAAGAAGCCCTGGAGCTGTGGCAGTCGCGGCCCACGGTTAATATCGAGGGCTTGGTTGGCGGCTACACCGGGCCCGGAGGCAAGACCATCCTGCCCCACCGCGCTGTCGCCAAGCTCGACCTGCGGCTCGTTCCCGACATGAAAGCTTCTGAATCCCTGGCAGCGCTAAAGGCGCATCTCGCCAAGCGCGGCTTCGGGGATATCGAGGTGAACATGACCGGCGGGTATGATCCCAACAGTACACCGGCTGACGCGGGTTTGATCCGCGCCCAGATCGCTGTGTACAAACGGGACGGCATTGATCCTGTCATCTTGCCGCGCAGCGCCGGTTCCTGGCCCGGCTATGTCTTCACCGGCGAGCCCCTGCAACTGGCCGCTACGCACTTCGGTCTCGGCCACGGCAGCGGCGCTCACGCTCCGGACGAATACTATGTCGTCGAGTCGAGCAATCCCAAAATCCAAGGTATGGACGGCGCAGTGCGCTCGTTTGTCGATTACCTCTACGAGATCGCAGCTATGTAACCAAGTGTCGCCGTTTACATTGGTGTAGGTGGTGGAAGCGCCGGGCCCGGCGAAAAGTTCTTGACGAACACTGGCTTTAGCCGCTGCCCTAGGGTCCACGCCTTTTGCATATGTTTGGCCTGAAC
>DASQXC010000448.1:0-20761 GCA_035639935.1 Terriglobales bacterium | reverse complement strand
AACCTTGGCCACGCCGACGTTATCGGAAGCGCTCGCGGAGACGCTCACCGTGCCGGAAACGGAAGCGTTGTTAGCCGGGTTGATGATTGCCACGGTGGGCGGGATCGTGTCCACTGCGTTTACCGATACCGCCCCAGAGATAGTACTGTTATTGGACAGATCGTACGCCTTCGCCGTGAGTGTATGCGTTCCCAGCAAAACCGTGTTCGTATTCCATACCGCCGTATAGGGCGAAGAAGCACTGGTCGTGAGCAGCGCGCCATCCACATAGAACTCAACTTTCGCCACGCCCACATTGTCCGAAGCGCTGGCGGAGACCGTTACGGTGCCGGAAACGGAAGCGTTGTTGGCCGGGCTGGTGATCGCCACCGTGGGCGGAGTTGTGTCTAGGATTGCAACAGTGACCCCCGAAGAAGTGGCAGTCTTTCCATTGATGCCGTAGGCTACTGCGGACACAGTGTGGCTGCTGCCTTGGACTAACCCACTCGTATTCCAGCTCACACTGTAAGGAGCCGAACTGGCCGTCCCTATGAGGGTCGTGCCATCAACGTAGAACGCAACCTGAGAAACCAGCGCGGAAGCGCTTGCAGCGGCCGGGACGATGCCAGTTACTACCGACCCGTTGGTCGGCGATGTGAGCGATACCGTCGGGGCGCTATTGTCCACCACAACCGTTACCGGGCTCGAAAGCGCCGTATTGCCGGCTGAGTCCCAAGCAGCAGCCGTTATGTTGTGGCTTCCGTCTCCGACGGCGGTGCTGTCCCAAGCCATTGTGTAGGGCGCCGATGTTAGTTGGGCGCCCACATTTTGGCCGTCCACGGCGAACTGCACTCTAGCCACGCCGACGTTGTCGGCTGCGCTGGCGGCAAACGTCACCGTTCCGAAGACGGTGGCACTCGCCGACGGGCTCGTGACCGATACAGTTGGAGGCGTGGTATCAGGCGGTGGCGCCGTGAAGTCAAAAAGAAACATTTGACTGCCGGCTGAGCTGCCGTAGTCAATATTGCGTTGGGCGTGGTATGTCGCGCCCCCGTCAGTGAACGTGATGAAAACTCTGCCGGGCAGGGAATCGGTCCCGCCCGTCCGGGTATTGGGGATGCCCGTCCAGCTTCTCGTGCCCACAAAAGCGCCATTCACCAACTGGAGTCCCGGTTCTGGCGCCAGGCCTTCGTGGTCGAGATAGATCGTGCCGTTCTTGTGGCCCAAGACACCGCCCCATACTCCGGAGAAGTTATTTTCGATCTGGGACCCCATGACACGGTAGATATAGTCCGTAGTTGTGGCGCCGGTTGTGGAATCGGTAAAGCTGCTGTCGAACCTATACAGCCCAAGAGTATCCAGGTTCATGATGTAGGTGCTGGGGTCGCCACCCGGCCATGGTTGCAACGAAGATGCAGTCGTCAGGCCCATGGCCGCAGACCCGAAGGCGTAATATCCGTCGGACGGATTCTGACTGGGCTGAATCGAGAGATTGCCCGTCCAAACAGTGTTGCCGCTCGCGTCAAGCAAGTCCCCAGTGCCTTGCGAGCCGTTCAGATCGTAGTAAGCCCATGCTGACCCGTTCCAGCACGCCCACTCGCTGCCGCAGGACATCGTATTCAGGAAATACAAACTCTGAAACGAGAAGAATTGCGTCCACTGGTAATCCTGAATCCTGTGATAGATCTTCTCCCCGTAGACGTTCTGGCAATAGAAGATGTATTGCAGGTTTATCCATTGGTCGGCTGAGATGCCTTCAATCTGTTGCATCAGGCCTTTGATGATGCCAACGACGAGAGCCCTGGTGGGCCGCACTGTCATCGGGTTGCTGTTGATGAGGCTGTAATACTGCTGATTAAACGCCTTGTAAAAGCCGGGCGATTCCAGGTTGATCTTTCTGATCGCGGCAGCCGCCATTTCGTATTTCAACCAGTAAAGCCCCGTTCCTCCGCTGTCGCTCCAGAAATCCGTTCCCCGCAACACGAGCATATTTTGAAAATCGTAGTCCCAATCGTTGCTCGAACCCCATAAACTGTTTTGCGGCACGATGGTGTCGCTGGGGTACGTGGCCACATACCGATTCATTGCGTCGTAGCTGACTCCTTGGGCGAATCCTTCCTCAAATCCGTCCAAAGTCGGGTCGAAGTTCCAGTTTTGGTCGGCGCTCAAAATATAGGTATCCCGAAAGGCATGTACCAACTCATGCGTAAAGAGTTGCGGGTAAAAATTGTCGTCCTTGCGCATCTGATTAAGCGATGGGATGAACTCGTTTGTCCGCTGATAGCGCAGGTCTCTTACGACGGTAAGCGTATAGCTGACTGCCGGCGGACCGTATAACTGCACAAGAATCGGGTACATGTTGTTAAAGAAAGATGTCATGACCGCCATCTCATCGGCGGTGAAGGTCGAGGTGGGATTGCCGTTTGCGTCGTATCCTGTGTCGCCGAACTGAAGCTGGATGACATTCCCCGGCTGACCGAGGTTGGTCCACACCGGTTGTACCGGGTTGCTGATTACGACGCTACTCCACAATCCCGCTCCGTTTACGGCATAGACCGAAACATAGTAGATGAGGCTCGGGTCAAGATTGAGTCCGACGGACATGCTATTCGCGTATACGACCTGCCACCATCGCACGTTGGCTAAGGTGCTATAGTCACCCGAACTGTTGGTGCCGATGCCGAAGATGTAATAGCTGATGCCGGATTCCGGGTCTGAACCACTGTCCCACTGGGCGTTAATCGTAGTTATTCCCTGCGCACTGGCCGTGACCTGAGTCGGAGCGATGGGCGGAGTCGTGTCGGTGCTCGCAGATGCGAGTGAGGCAAGTTGGGTTGATGATAACTGGCTGCGTTCCCGGCTGAGCTTTTCCCGCCTAAGCTTTTCCCCCGAACGATCAAATGGTTTCGATGGAATGACTACAGGAGCTTTGGTTTTGTGCTGCGGGGAAAAGGATGAGTTATCGGATTGGGCGGCGGCCGTCGCCGGCTGAGCGGCGATGAAAAGTGTAATTAGCAGGAAGAATTTCTTGGTAGTCATCGTGCCTCCTACTCCGCCGGCTCGAGCACCGCGATGCTGTGCAGCTTGGCGCCCGCCTGCGTCAGCCGGTTCAACTCCTGTTCCAGTTCGTCGAAAGAGGCAAGTCGTTTGGAGATCAAGTCCTGGGATCTTTCCGGCAAATAGCTGAGTTCAATTAGCATTTCGCACCTCGGAGCTTGCTTTTGTGATCACTGAATTTTTTCCGGGCCGAGAACAGTGTCGTCGGCTGAAATCTCTGTGTGGAACAAGACTGCTGCGGCGAAGCCTGCATGCTCACCGCGTGGCTCGCCTGTCCGGACTACGGTGCCTTCCCCGTGCAAGTGTGCTGATGTGGACGCCCCGGCGACCGCAGGCAGGTGCACCTCCAGTTGCAGGTGCGCGCCGGCTGGCGGCAACTCCTGCGCAACGATGAATACGCCTCGATCGCTAATGTCCCGCGAGGTCCCCTGCGCTTCCTGCAGGGTCCCATCAGCCCGCTGCCAGCAATAGAAGGAAGGCGCCCTGACACGGTAGCGCGTGGCTTTTCGACGCTCCATGTGTGCACCATCCGCTGCGTTGTTGTGAGCGTAGTCGGCAAGGAAATCGCCTCCGCTACTACGGCGCAGCTTTACGCAGCACGCATCATTGGCACAATGGATAGAAAGTCTCTCAACGTTTTATCTCAGTCACTGGAGTTCAAAGTCGGGACGATTGCCTCAACAGGTGAGAAGAACTTCTCACCTGAGGCAGAGGCCTAAGAAAGTCCGCGCTGTTGTCAGCGCGAACGACACACAAGAAGGTCCGCGTTGACAGTGCTGCCCTTCTCAAGCAGTTATCGTCTGGACGGACTACTGTTTTCGACTAGCACTTGGGTGGAATTGACGCGCATTGTAGGATGGAAAAGACTGAATGACCATGCCGGTCCCAGCTTTCAGTGCTTCTTGGCCAATCCTTGCCCCTGACGCCGGCATGCACGCGGTATAGTCATTTCGTCAACCGGATAATCCCTTCCTCGGGCGGCCCAAACAGAATATGGAGGCCCATCGTGCAACCCCCGCGAGGGAAAAAGCGCATTGCGATAATCGTCGCCGACGCTAACGTCATGGCTTCCGGTTTTGTTTGCGAGCAGCTCAAGAAACGCCCGCAGTTTGAGGTCGTCGGCCGTGCCGCTAGTGCCGGCGCAGTGCTTGAGTTGCTCCAATGCCGCAAAGCGAAAGTGGCTTTGATCAGCACTACCCTCCAGGACGGTTTCTTGAGCGGCCTGGCCATGTTCCCTGAAATCCGGGAGAAGCATCCCGATATTCGTTTGGTCTTGATGATCGACTACCCGGAACGCGAACTGGTGCTGGAGGCATTTCGAGCGGGCGCCAGGGGCATTTTCAGCCGTTACGAATCGCAATTCGATGCGCTGTGCGAATGTATCTCCTGCGTACACAACGGCCAGATTTGGGCCAATGCACAGCAGTTGAACTGGCTATTGGACACGCCCGCTCCAGTGCGTAACCCGCGGCTTACGGATGCTAAGGGCCTAAACCTTCTGACCAAACGAGAGGAAGAGATAGTGCAGCAGGTCGCCGAAGGCTTGAGCAACCGCGACATCGCACGGCATCTGCGTCTGAGTGATCACACGGTGAAAAACCACCTCTTTCACATCTTCGATAAGCTGGGCATCTCCAACCGGGTGGAACTGGTGCTGTACGCCGTAAGCCACGCAAAACGCACGGCGATGTCGGTTCCCAGCAACGACTCTCCTGCGGATTTTTGTACGAACAAGAGCTAGCAGCTAAAAGTTCCTGACGAAGTTCTTCCCCGGCAACTGCCGTATCCTCCCCGAGAGCTCCAGCTCGAACAGCGCGGCAAAGATTTCCGATGACGACACCTCGGGATCGAGTCGTTCCACCAATTCGTCAATGTGGGTGGATTCATCAGGCTTAATGAGGGCGAAGACCTTCTTTTCAGCAGGCGAGAGCCTTTCGGAGTCAAACAAGGATGGGGTCTCTGAGGTTACCGCCGGGGTCTGGACGGGGGTGAGCGCGAGCTTGACGTCGTTCGGCAGTTCCTCCCAAACGTCTTCCCAGGTGGCGACCAGCTTAGCGCCCTGCTTGATCAGGGTGTTCGGTCCCCAGGAGTTACGATTGGTGACGTTGCCGGGAACGCCGAAGATGTCGCGGTTCTGCTCCAGGGCGCAGCGCGCGGTGATGCGCGTGCCGCTGTACTCGCCCGCTTCCACCACCAGCACGCCAATGGAAAGCCCACTGATGATACGGTTGCGGATGGGAAAGTTCTGCGGCGCGGCAAAAGTGCCGATGGCGAATTCGGTGACCAGCGCCCCGCCGGTAGCCAGGATGCTGTCGGCAATCTTCTGGTTCTCGCGCGGATAGATCACGTCAATGCCGGTCCCGAATACGGCCACCGTTCTCCCCTTGGCCATCAGCGCGCCGCGATGCGCGGCCGTATCCACGCCCCGCGCCATGCCGCTGGTGACCACCAGGCCGACATTCGCCAGATCGCAGGCCAGGCGCTCAGCCATCCCCACACCATACGGCGTAGGATGGCGCGTTCCCACAATGGCAATGCCGCTAAAGGAAAGTACCTCTACGTTTCCGCGAACATACATTGCTACGGGCGGGTCGTAGATCTGGCGCAGCCGCGGCGGATATGCCGGATCATCGAGCGTCAGGATGCGGGCGCCTGCGTCTGCCGCCTTCTTTAGCTCTTCGCGCGCCAGTTCGACGGATTTGCCCGTTCCGATCGCCTGGGCGGCAGCGGCGTGCAGACCACAGGCTTCCAGTTCGGTTAGCGATGAGCGCAGTACGTTCTCTGCTCCACCAAAGTGCTCGGCGAGCTTGCGGGCGCGCGTCGGGCCCAGACCGGGCGTGAGCGCCAGCGCCAGCCAGCTCAGTACTGTGGTTTCAGATCCGATCCCCGCGCTCGTCATAGTAAGAATCCATGGCCACAGCAGCACAGAGCATTTGAATCGATTTTTCTCCGTGTCTCTGTGTCTCTGCGGCTTTGTAAGAGCCGCGACTGTACACGAACAGACCGGTGTGTCAATGAGACGATAGTCTCCAAGCCTGCTCCCTGCGCCTCTGCTAGAATTTCGGGCACGCATGAGGAAGCTCCGCATCGCGGCCATCTCCTTCCTGAACACAGCTCCGCTGATGTGGGATTTCGAGCACACGGAACTTGGCCGCGGTTTCGAAATCATCTCCACCCTCCCCGCGGAGTGTGCGGAGATGCTGCGCACTGGCGCCGCCGATATCGGCCTCGTGCCCGTTGTGGCCTATCCTGCTATTCCCAACCTGCGCGTCATCCCCAACGTCGCCATTGCCGCGAATGGGCCTGTGCGCTCCATCCTGCTGGTCAGCAAAAAGCCGCTGGAAGAGATTCGCAGCGTTGCTGCCGACGCTGGCTCACGTACCTCTGTAGCGCTTGCTCGTGTGCTTTTTCGCAAGTGGTTCGGCGGCGGACGCCAGTTCACCTCCGTGCCTCCGCTGCTCGATGTCATGCTCCAGTGTTGCGATGCGGCTCTGCTCATCGGCGATCCCGCCCTCGCCGTGGACCGCACGCGCTATATCTGTTACGACCTGGCCGAAGAATGGAAGCGTCGGACTGGGCATCCCTTTGTCTTTGCCTTCTGGGCGGTGCGGGCGGACGCGCTGCGGGAAACGGAACTCGATCTGGTCAGAATCTTCCAGCAATCGCGAGATCATGGTCTCGCCAATCTGGACATGCTTGCGCGCGATTGGGCGCCGCGCGTGGGGATCACCGAGCAGGCAGTGCGCCTGTATCTCACCGAGAGCATCGATTACTCGCTCGGTGAGGAGAACCTTGCCGGGCTGGGATTGTTCTTCAAATATGCAGTTGAGTGCGGCCTGCTGCCGATATTCCAGCCGCTGGAATTTGTAGGCGAGGCAAGAATCGTCGGGTCATCCGGTGATCGGGTGATCGGGTGATTGAAAATCGTTCTCACGAAAGTTTTGTGAAAGGGCACGACTTCAGTCGTGCCCTTTGGCCGAAAAATGAGTGGCCTTTAAGGCCCTGCGGCGCTCACCTCCGGGGCTGAAGCCCAGTCTTCATGTAACGTTTTACGGCACGCCTGAAGGCGTGCCCCTTCACAAGCTCTATTGTGGAGCGAGCGGCTGGGCGGAGATCGCGTGCTTACACAAACAGCGGCGCCATCACGAGGGTTATGGTCGAAAGCAGCTTGATTAACACGTGCAACGAAGGGCCGGCGGTGTCCTTGAAGGGATCGCCAACAGTGTCGCCCACCACCGCTGCCTTGTGCGCATCGGAACGTTTGCCGCCGTACTGACCGGTCTCGATGAATTTTTTGGCATTGTCCCAGGCTCCGCCGCCGTTGTTCATCAACGTGGCCAGCAGGATGCCCGCGATGGTGCCCACCATGAGCAAGGCCGCTACCGACTCCGCGCCAATCAGGTTGATGGGTTGTCCGCCGACCATCGGCACGCCGCCGGCGACGTGAAAGCCGGTGAAGTACCGGAAGATCACGCCGACGGCAATGGGCAGACCCACGGCGAGAATGCCGGGCAGCACCATCTGCTTGAGCGCGGCGGTCGTGACGATATCCACGCAGGAACCATAATTGGGTTTGGCCGTCCCTTGCATGATGCCTGGGTTCTCGCGGAACTGCCGGCGCACTTCTTCGATGATGTACTGCGCCGCCCTGCCCACGGCGCTGATCGCCAGCGAGGAAAACAGGTACACCAGCATCGCGCCGAGCATCGCCCCTACGAACACGGGCACATTCGCGAGGTTCACGCTATCGAAGCTGAAGCCAGCGAACACAGTCGAGCCCTCCGGAACGGATAGCCGTCCTCGCACAATCTCCTTCACCTCGTCGAGATAAGCGGAGAAGAGAAGGAAAGCCGCCAGCGCTGCACTGCCGATAGCGTATCCCTTGGTTAGCGCCTTGGTGGTGTTGCCGACGGCATCGAGGCGATCGGTCTTGACGCGGATCTCGTCCGGCTGGTTCGACATCTCGATGATGCCGCCGGCATTGTCGGTGATCGGCCCGAAGGTATCCATGGCGAGAATGTAGGCAGCCGTGGACAGCATGCCCATGGTCGCGATAGCGGTACCGTAAATGCCCTTGGCATAGTCGGTGATTCCCGGAACGCTGATGCCCTCGAACGCCTTCAGCCCGAACCAATAAGAGAGAAGCAGGGCCGCGCCAATCACAATCACAGGCAGCGCCGGCGTCTCCAGCCCGACGGAGAGGCCGGCGATGATGTTGGTCGCGGGGCCGGTGAGCGAGGCTTTGGCGATCGATGCCACCGGGCGGTAACGATATTCGGTATAGTACTGTGTGATGTAAACGAACAGAAAGGCGGTCACTATTCCCACCACGCCGGAGCCGAAGAACCACCAGTTGTCCTTGAGCAGGTAATGAACGGCGACTGCGAAGCCAGCGATTGCGAGCACCGTGGTCACGTAATAGCCGCGATTCAGAGCTTGCATCGGGTCTTCCTGCTCGTCGGTGCGCACGATCAGGACACCGACGGTGGAGGCGATGAGACCGAAAGCGCGAGCCACCAGCGGGAATAAGATCCCCTTTAGCCCGAAGTGAGGATAGAGCGCAGCGCCCAGGATCATGGCGCCGACGTTCTCGGCGGCGGTGGACTCGAACAGATCGGCGCCGCGGCCGGCGCAGTCGCCCACATTGTCCCCGACCAGATCGGCGATTACCGCCGGGTTGCGAGGATCGTCCTCAGGAATGCCAGCTTCGACCTTGCCCACCAAATCAGCTCCAACGTCGGCCGCTTTGGTGTAAATGCCTCCGCCTAACTGCGCGAACAGCGCGACGAACGAAGCACCAAATCCAAAGCCCACCACCTGGTATGGAACCTCGCGTGGAGTTCCCAGACCCCCAAAAAAGAAGAACAGCAGGCCGACGCCCAGCAGCGACATCGCCACGACCACCAGACCGGTAACGGCGCCCCCGCGGAGCGCGATCCGCAAGGCCTGATTCAGGCTGGTGCGCGCGGCACTGGCGGTGCGGATGTTCGCGCGAATTGAAACGTACATTCCCGTAAATCCAGCCAAGCCGGAGCAGGCGGCGCCGATCAGAAAGGCAACTACCGTTTTGACAGCAAGCGGCGCATTGCGCGGTGAGACCTTGTATCCAATGAAGATCAGCACCGCCAGCACGACACTGAGCACGGCGATGGTGCGGTACTGGCGGCGCAGAAATGCTTCCGCGCCTTCACGAATGGCATCGGAGATGGTTCGCATCTGCGGGGTGCCGGTGTCAGCGCGCAATACATACTGTGCGAAATAGAAGACTGTAAGCAGCGCCAGGACGCTGATGCCCAGGGCCAGCCAGAGGAATCCCGCCCCTTCATTCAGGGGATCGACTTGCCACAATAATGCTGCCGCAGAGAGCCACATTTACGTTAGACCTCCGATAAGACCTCATGAGAACCTGGCGCTGCTAGGTCTCCATCACCTTCAGATTTGGGCTGATGATCAGTGTGGGCTCGGTTGCGGCCTGCACGTCATCGGCAGAGAGACCTGGAGCGACCTCTTCCAGCACCAACCCAGTCGAGGTCACCTTGATATAGGCCATCTCAGTAACGATAGTGTCCACCACCTTGACGCCGGTGAGCGGCAGCCGGCATTTTTTCAGGATTTTCGGCTGCCCTTTGGCGGTGTGCTCCATGGCCACGATCACGCGCCGTGCGCCCGCCACCAGATCCATAGCGCCGCCCATGCCTTTGACCACATGGCCGGGGATCATCCAGTTCGCCAGATTGCCCTGCTCGTCCACTTCCATTGCACCGAGCACGCTCAGATCAATGTGCCCGCCGCGAATCATGGCGAAAGAATCGGCGCTCGAAAAATAGGCCGTGCCCGGAATCTCGGTGATGGTTTCCTTGCCGGCGTTGATCAGGTCCGGATCCTCCTGGCCGGCGATGGGATACGGTCCAACGCCGAGCATGCCGTTCTCGCTCTGCAGCACCACGTCCATACCCTTGGGAACGTAGTTGGCGACCAGAGTGGGCATGCCTATGCCCAAGTTGACGTAGTAGCCGTCACGCAGTTCCTGCGCAATGCGCCGGGCGATGCGCTCCCGCATCAGCTCTCTTCCGACTTTCGCAGGAGTTGTGACCATGGATGGTTCTCGTTTTTGGCGTTTCCTTAGTCTTAATGACACGTATTGTGAGCCATCTACGCCGTCGCCTGTCTTACGGTACGCTTCTCGATGTGCTTCTCGTAATTGGTGCCCTGGAAGATACGCTTCACATAAACGCTGGGCAGGTGTACCTCGTCGGGCGGAATTTCGCCCACGTCGACGAGGTGCTCGACTTCCGCAATGGTGACCTTCGCAGCCATGGCCATCATAGGATTGAAATTGCGCGCGGTCTTGCGGAACACCAGGTTGCCCCAGTTGTCGCCTTTCCACGCCTTGACGAAGGCGAAGTCGGCGTGGAGCGCCCGCTCCATCACATACCAGCGGCCGTCGAACTGGCGTGTCTCTTTGCCCTCCGCAACGGAGGTGCCGAACCCAGTCGGTGTGTAGAACGCCGGGATGCCGGCCCCGGCAGCGCGGATGCGTTCGGCGAACGTCCCCTGCGGGTTCAGCTCCAGTTCCATCGTGCCCGCGATCACCATCTGCTCGAACACCTTGTTCTCCCCAACATAGGTGCCAATGTGCTTACGTACTTGTCCATTGCGGATCAGCAGGCCCAGACCGAAGTCGTCCACACCGACGTTGTTGGAGATGGTCGTCAGGTTTTTCACGCCTTTGTGCGCCAAGGCCGCAATCAGGTTCTCGGGAATCCCGCACAAGCCGAAGCCGCCGAACATGATCACGGCGCCGTCCTGTACGTCGCGGATCGCCTCATCCGCGTTGGCTACGACCTTATTCATGATTTACCACGGCCCGACCAGCAACGGGCGATTGTACTTATCCGAACCAGTGCAGGGCAAACGGAGAATGTCGGCGCTTGTTCAGGTCGGCTGGGTGGCTCTTGCGTACCCGATTACGAAGCCAATCAGCGCGTACAGCACGCCAAACAACAGCCCCAACTCTAAGGAAATTTGCAGCCAAGTCATCCTGGTCGCGAATGCAATGTCGATATAAGGGCAGAAGGGACAAACAAAATGCGCTTCAGAGGTAAAGAACGAGGGCGAGGTAGAAAAGAGGGGGTCCAAAAAATCCCAGCACGAAACCGATCCGCCCGATTCTCTTTGCCAGCTTCACGCTACAACCTCAACTGCACTATGCTCCGCAGTCTGGCGCCCCAATCTCGTCCCGAACCCATATCCTATTTGCTCTGTGCTTCAGTGTCTCTGTGGCGGAATCGGTTTCCGCGCTCGAATTCCGCCTTCAACTCCGGCGTGCGCAGGTTTTCGCGGATATGCGCCAGCCGCTGCTCCAGCCGCATCAGGGCCTCTTCGATGTTTTTGGTGTTGGTCAGCGCGATGTCGCGCCACATGGAATATGGGCTGGCGGCGATGCGGGTCATCTCGCGCAGCGCGCGTCCGCCGACGGCCAGCAGTTCGGGATCGTTGCCTAGTTCGTCGAGAACGCTCGCGGCCAGCGCCGTCGAAAGCATCTGGGGCAAGTGGCTGATCCAGGCACAGAGCCGATCATGACGGGCAAGATCCAGCGCGATCACACGCGCACCAATTCCGCGCACCAGTTCGAGGAACTCCCCGCTTATACCAGCTTCTATGTTCTGCCCTGGTAAGGGGGTAACCAGCCAGGCTGCATTCGCGAATAAATCACCGTCGGCTTGCTCAATCCCGCTGCGCTCCTTGCCCGCCATTGGATGGCCGGGCAGAAATCGCGTGGCCGCGCTTGCTCCCAATACTGCCTGCGCGCGTGCGGCGACATCGGTTTTGGTGCTACCGACGTCGGTCAGCAGCGTGCCTCTGGCCAGCGTCGGGCCGATGCGCTCGATCAGATCGAGAATTGCTCCGACGGGGGTCGCCAGGAGTACGACCTGGCTGCCGCGGGCCGCCTGCTCAGGACCAGGAACGCACTCATCAATAGCGCCGGCCGCCTTCGCGCGCGCCAGCACCGGCTGGCGATCGCAGCCCACGATGTGACCGGTGAAACCGCGCTTCTTCAGGGCCAGTGCGAACGAACCGCCGATCAGGCCGGTACCCACAATCGTGACTTGATGAATAGGCATTCTGTTTCAGCGCCGAGACGCCGAGGACTCCGAGAAAGCAAGTCATCCACCTAAGGTCCTTGCACGATCTGAACTACGATCCTCGGCGTTCTCGGCGTCTCGGCGGTGAAATGGTTTTACGCTATTTTTCGTCCCACCGCGGGCGCGATCATGCGCAGCTCGTCCATGAGCTTGCTGAACTGCTCGGGATAGAGCGACTGCGCCCCATCCGAGAGTGCCTTTTCGGGCTGATGGTGTACCTCGACAATAATGGCGTCTGCGCCCGCGGCCACGGCGGCTCGCGCCATAGGCGAAACCTTGTCCCGCCGGCCGGTGCCGTGTGAAGGATCAGCGGTGATGGGCAGGTGCGACAGCTTGTGCACGATGGGAATGGCGGAAATGTCCAGCGTGTTGCGGGTATAGGTCTCGAAGGTGCGAATGCCGCGCTCGCACAGGATCAGTTCGTAGTTGCCGCCCGCCATGATGTATTCGGCGGAAAGGAGCATCTCTTCTATGGTCGCCGCGATGCCCCGCTTCAGCATTACCGGCTTGCGCGCTTTACCCAACTCGCGCAGCAGGTTGAAATTCTGCATGTTGCGCGCGCCCACCTGGTAAATGTCCACGTAGGGCTCCATGAGCGCAATCTGCGAAATCTCCATCACTTCGCTGATCACCAACAGCCCGAATTTCTCCCCGGCCTCTTTCAGCAGTTTGAGCCCCTCCTCGCCCAGTCCCTGGAAAGAATAAGGGGACGTGCGCGGCTTGAAGGCGCCGCCGCGCAGCACGCGGGCGCCGGCTTTGGCGACGATCTCGGCAATGGTGAACAATTGCTCTCGCGATTCCACCGAGCAGGGGCCAGCCATGATAACCACGTCCTCGCCGCCGATGGAGATCCCGTTGCGCAGGTTGACGTTCGTGCCTTCGGGGCGGAAGCTGCGCGCCGCCAGCTTGTAGGGCGAGCTGATGCGGTGAACTTCCTTGACGCCGTCCATCACCTCGACATCGCGAATGTCGAAATCCACGCGCGCGCCGACGGCGCCCAGCACCGTCTGCAGCTTGCCCGTGCTGCGATGCACCTCGAAGCCCAGCTCCACCAGCCGTTCGATCACGGCCTGGATCTGCTCTTCCGTGGCGCGTTCTTGCATGGCGACGATCATGGCTTTTGGCTTTTAGCTCTTGGCCAAAAGCCAAGAGCTAAAGGCCAAGAACCTAATCATTCACGTCCAGATCAAACTCCGTCCCCTCACCCACAACCTTCACTTGCGGTTTCATGTCCAACTTCTGAATGGTGCGCATCACGTCGATGAGGCGCTCGTAGACCTGCTTCAGGTCGGAATCCGAGAGCGGGCCACGATTCACACGACAGACGTTCTCGAGAATCATCCGTTCGCGGTCGGGCTCGTAGACTGGGAGATTCGTGTTGCGCTTCAGCCGCCCAATCTCGACAGCACACTGCGCGCGCTGGTTCAACAGCTCGACCAGCCTGCGGTCCAGCTCATCGATCTGCTTGCGCCAGTCCTCGATGTCCATGGCAGCAATCAGCACTCAGCATTCAGCAATCAGCTTGAAGCTTTACCGAGCTGAATGCTGAGTGCTGATTGCTGAGTGCTCGGATCAGATCCGCCACCGCATGCGGCGCGCGCTCGCGCCCCGCCTGCTCGATGACCTGCACGATGGCGCTGCCCACCACCGCCGCGTCCGCGAATTCTCCCACTTCGGCAAAGTGGGCAGGCGTGGAGATCCCAAATCCAACCGCAACCGGAAGTCGCGTGATCCTTCGCAGACGCCGCACCAGCTCGCGCGCGTCAGCCGCTACTTCATCCCGCGTGCCGGTAACGCCGGTACGCGAGACAGCGTACACGAATCCGCGCGAAGCGTCAGCGATGCGCTTCAAGCGCTCGTCGGTCGAGGTCGGCGCCGCCAGGAAAACTGTTGCCAACTCGCGCGCCCGCATCGTCCGAAGATAGTCGCCGGCCTCTTCCACAGGCAGATCGGTGATCAGGGACCCATCCACTCCGGCATCGGCGGCCGCGGCGCAGAAGCGCGACAGCCCCAGGCGCAGCACTGGATTCAAATAGGAGAAAACGATCAGTCCGGCTTGCGGTCTCTCCTTGCGCACTTCGCGCGCCAGCTCCAGCACCTGAGCGAGTGTCGTGCCGTTTCGGAGCGCACGTTCGCTGGCACGCTGGATCACCGGCCCATCGGCCACCGGATCGCTGAACGGTACGCCCAGCTCAACCACGTGCGTTCCAGCGTCGATCGCGGCGAGGACGATCTCGCGGGTAGTGGCGGGATCGGGGTCACCGCAGGTCACGTAGGCGACGAGGCTGGGCTTGATGTCAAACTGGATCGCCATCTGGGTTTCGGTTTGGCAGGGTTAAAGTCGTCGGGCGCGATAATGAAGGAGTCGGTCAACGGTTTGAAGGCGCTGCAACCGCCGTCATCAGCCGCTACCATCACGCGGACGTCCCCGTGTTTCTTGGGGCTATCCCAGAAGACTTCGATCTCCAACTGATAGGTCTTTCCATCTGCCCCCGCCACTTCTTTGTGCTCGCATTTTCCAATCCCGGCAACGAGATCGCGATAGCTGAGTGTTCGCAATTTTCTCAACTCTTCTGCAATCAAACTTGCGGCGATTTGCTTATCCACGCTCATGTCCTAGAGCTGCAAGTTTTCACGCAAGATCCCAATATCTTTGTCTCCGCGCCCGGAGATGTTCACCACCAGAATCTCGGAGCGCTTCATCTTCGGAGCGCGCCTTAATGCCTCTGCCACTGCGTGCGCTGATTCCAGCGCGGGAATAATGCCTTCGGCGCGGGCCAGCAGTCGGCACGCTTCGAGAGCGTCAGCATCCGAGGCCGCCACGTACTCAGCACGCCCTGATTCCTTGAGCTCTGCGTGTTCTGGTCCAATCGCGGGATAGTCCAAACCGGCTGAAACGGAATGCGTATTCGCGATTTGGCCGGCGTCATCTTGGAGCACGTATGTGTACGTGCCTTGCAATACTCCGGGCGCGCCGACAGTGATTCCGGCGGCGACGCGCGCCGCGTGCTCGCCCAACGACGAGCCTCGGCCTCCGGCTTCCACGCCGATTAGCCGCACCTCTTTGTCGGGCAGGAAATCGTAGAAAATCCCCATCGCATTGGATCCGCCGCCGACGCAGGCGATGATCGCATCCGGCAGCCGGCCTTCGGCTTCGAGTATTTGCGCGCGCGCTTCCCGCCCGATCACCGACTGAAAATCGCGCACCATCGTCGGATAAGGATGTGCTCCCAGCACGCTCCCCAACAGATAATGCGTGGTGCGCACGTTGGTGACCCAGTCGCGCATGGCTTCGTTGATGGCGTCCTTCAGCGTGCGCGAGCCGGAGTCCACGCCGCGCACTTCCGCGCCCAGAAGCTGCATGCGAAACAGGTTCAGCTCCTGGCGGCCCATGTCCTCTGTGCCCATGTACACCACGCATTCGAAGCCGAACAGCGCGCATACGGTCGCCGTCGCGACCCCGTGCTGGCCGGCGCCGGTTTCGGCGATCACGCGTTGCTTGCCCATGCGACGCGTGAGCAACACCTGTCCGAGGCAGTTGTTGATCTTGTGCGCACCGGTGTGCAGCAGATCTTCGCGCTTCAGGTAGATCTTCGCTCCGCCCAACTCCTCTGTCAGGCGGCGAGCGAAGGACAGCGGCGTGGGGCGTCCGGCGTAGTTGTGCAACAGATCGTCCAGCTCAGCTTGGAAGTGGGCGTCGCGTTTCGCCTTGGTGTATTCGCTCTCCAACTCCTCCAGCGGCGCCACGAGCGTCTCGGGGACGTATCGCCCACCGTAAGGGCCAAAGCGCCCCGGTACAGACTGGGCACTCTTCCGAATATTAGCAGAGGCTCGCAAAGAGCTACGCCTTTGGTTTGCGGTTGCTTTCATCTTTCGCGCATAAGGTGGCGAAAGTCAGCCCATGGATCTGTACTCTTCGCCGCGTTCACGAATTCCCTGACCTTCTCGAGGTCTTTTTTGCCCGGCTCGCGTTCAACGCCACTGGCCACATCCACGCCCCAGGCATGCAGGGTGCGAATAGCCTCGCCAACGTTGGCGGGCGTCAGGCCGCCGGCGATGATAGTTCTGCAGTGAGGTGGCACGAACTGGACCGATGCCTTGCCCAATTTCCAATCCCATGTCTGACCAGAACCACCCCATTTCCCTTCCACAGCTGTGTCGAGAATAAGCCTATGCCCCTTCATGAATTTAATCAGTATATCGGGCGGTCTAGAGCCACGCCCAGCGCTCTGCATGGATTTGTACATCACCTGTCCAAACCGGCCTATCGGGAGAACGGGAATAACGTCCAGCGGTCGGCTCGAACCAGGATCGGCGATAAGGCTTAGGGCAACTTCAAGGTCCTCGTCGCCATGGATCTGCACTCCGGTCAGTTCTATTTCGGCTGCGATTTCGCGGATATGCTGCGCCGTCTCCTTCACGAACACTCCAATCTTCTCGACGCGCCCGGGCAGGGCACGCGTGATCTGGCGGGCAACGACGGGCGCCACGCGCCGCGGGCTCTCGGCAAAGACGAACCCCAGCGCGTCGGCGCCCGCATCCACCGCGGTTTGCGCGTCTTCGAGGTTTGTGGTGCCGCAAATCTTCACCCAGACCATGTTTTTCAGGTTTCGTGACATCCCCCCGCCTCAGCCAGCATCTTTGCCAACTCCGCACCGGGTTTGTCCGCCCGCATCAGACTTTCGCCGACCAGGAATGCGTCGTATCCGCAGGCCCGCAGCCGCCGGATATCATGACCAGACTGAATGCCGCTTTCGGCAACGCGCAGCACCCCTGCCGGGAGCATCGGTGCCAGCCGCTCCGCCGTTCCCAAATCCACCGCGAAGGTGTGCAGATCACGATTGTTAACCCCGATGATCTCCGCGCCCATATTGAGGGCGCGTTCCAATTCGCGCTCATCGTGGATCTCGCAGAGCGGCTCCAGGCCGAGTTCACGGCTGCGCCGGTGGAGGCGAGCAAACTCGGAATCGCCAAGGGCCGAGAGGATCAGCAGAACGGCATCGGCGCGGCTGGCTCGCGCTTCGAGCAGCTGGAATTCGTCTACGATGAAGTCCTTGCGCAGGCATGACAATCGTGTGGCCGCCGAAGCTTCGGCGAGGTCATCCATACGGCCGTGGAAAAACTGTTCTTCGGTGAGCACCGACAAGGCTGCCGCGCCCGCAGATTCCAGTTCGGATGCGGTGGTGGCGACGTCCAGCGTGCAACGGATGCTGCCGCGTGAGGGCGACGCCTTCTTCAGCTCCGCGATGACCGCCACACCACTGAGGGCCTTCTCTTCCAGAGAGCCGCGAAACCCGCGCGGCGTGTGGTTTTCGGCCATGCGCTCCAGGGCACGGAGGTCGGCCACACGCTTGGCCTTGTCCACGCGTTGGCGGGTTGAGGCAACGATGCCGGAAAGAGTAGCCAACATGAAACAGAGCCTAGAGTATAAACCGGCCCTAGGGGTAGACGGCCGCAAGCGGCTGAGTTCGAGCGCCGCCAAGCGTCTCCTTAAAATAACCGATCTGCGGTGAGGCTATGATGCCAACACAGCCTTCTGGTGCTGAAGTTTAGGTCGGCGCGACCGCATCAATGCAAATACCAGTCGGAATGCGGCGACCAGCGGGTGCACGAAAGGCATTGCGTCGAACTCCACTGGTGCACGCAGGCGGGGCACAGCCCTCCCGTGTCGAAGGTGTTCCATGAGTGCCCGCACGTGCAGAGCCAGCTGTCGTCGTTGTGTGGCGACCAGCCGCAGAGAGGACACCGGATGCGGGGGGCCGGACAGGCTGAGGCCCGTTTCTCGGTCAACCTCGCGATCAAGACACTGGAGGACTTGTCGGAGCTATCCGATGCGGGGCACATACGTTGCGATTATGGCTCAGTTCGGTTGGGCAATACTACAGACAAGCAAAGTTCGTTACTGATCCGGGGTGCGCTGCCGCGCTGGAGATCAACAACAGACTGGCTCCTGCTTCTGCTCAGAAGGCCAGGAAAATCTCATTTCGGTCGGCGGGAATCCGCAAGTCAATTCCGCGTTCGTGATTGGCGGCAATGGTCGCGTCGAGGTCGACCATGTCAAGCGGGATGGTGCGCTCTCGACGGTCAACCCTGAGAGACACGGCGCTCGCCGTGAGCAGAAACCGCCGCGTTTCCAGCCGCTCCCCGTTGGTCAGGACGAAGATTGTCGGCGGCAGCTTTTTTGCGGCCGTCGAAATCGCAACGCCGGGAACCTCGATGAGTAAAGGCTTGAGAGGAGGTGTCTCTGGTGCTCGCGCGTGCCCCTCGCTGTGCAGGATTACCACTGGGGGCGCAGGTCCGCTCGCGGCTGGTTCAGCGTAGGGGTGTTCGTACCAAAACGGCTCGTAGTCCGGTAAGAAATATGGAAAAAGGAAGCCACCAAAGGCCTCCTGACGAAAGCGAAAACGGTTCGGAAAGAACGCGCGTCTGGCAAAGAACCCGTCCGGGAATTTGTGCTGTAGAAAGAATCCATTTGAAACGCCGCGCTGCCCGATGAAACCTGAGCGAACCGGCAGCCCAGTCGCATGGCCCTGAAAGATCGTGCGTGCCCGCTGCGCTTCGAGAGGCGCCGTCACAGCGGAGGCAGCCAGCAGCGCAAATAGGACAGCTCGCCGCATCCTGAGATTTTACCCGTTTTCAAGCAGGAACGGATCTTGTAGGGGCGGTCGCCCCGTTTGGCGGGAGGACTAGATCACAATCCCCTGTAATCACAATTTCCACTACGGCAGTGGAAACCTTCAGGAAATCCCGTCTCAATCTCTCAGATGTGCTGGGGTGGCAGTGCGCTTAACGCTTTGCACATGACAAACGGCAGTCAGGGATAAATTAACAATTGCAAGCGGGCCGCCTAATTTTGTTGAAACCTGCTCCCTCTGATTACGATGTGCAACCAGTGACTTAAGGCAATTGGCGCCCGCTATGTCCACAGCTTTTCAATAGCCAACAGAAAAAAGTTTGTGTAGTTTTTGCGCTTCCGCTTTACTTTCTTCAAGAACACTGCCGGGTATCAGGCCAGCTTCAGCAAGCCTCCGACCAGTATCAGGTCGAAGGTCCCCGGATGTTGTGCATGAGGCGACGGCTGTGAGTTGGAAGCTTGTCTCTGCCTGGTTCCTTTCAAAGACTGGGCTTGATGAGCTGGTGCCGAAGAAGGGACTCGAACCCCCACGCCCTTGCGGGCACATGGACCTGAACCATGCGCGTCTGCCAATTCCGCCACTTCGGCACGCCTTCAGAGTCAACCAGATGCGTTCACCTTCGCGCTGGCATCTTCGATTTTTGCAAACGCGCTGGGTGCTGTCAAACGGCGGCAATGATCCGCATCGCCGCTGCATCCGGCAGAGGAGTTCCGCACTACCGCACTGTCGCATAGACCACGGACTTGAAGACTCTCCCCGCCTTGTCAAAAGCCTGGACTGCAAAGCGGTGGGTCCCGGCGGGCAAATTCAGGCTCGTAGTAACGTTGTTGGCCAGCGTCTCATACCGTTTCACACCATCAACGTAAAGCTGCATCCTGTACACCGTGCTGCTATCGGTGGAGCCCGCCTGGATCGCAACTGGAGCGCGCACGGTGGAATTATTGGCTGGCGTGCAGATAGTCACTGATGGCGATACCGTGTTCAGTGTGCATTGTGATGGTGCGGGCGCGAGCCCGCCGACCGTGACGTTCGCAGTGCTGCTATAGAGTGTACCGTTGTACGCCTGCACTATCACCTGATGGGGGCCAGGCGCGAGCGCGAGGGAGTATGCCAAGCTGGTACTGTTGCTGTTAAAGAACCGCGCCACACCGTCCACCCACAACTTCATGTACTGCGGTGTGCCACCGTTGGAGAACCTAGCATTCACGGTCACAGGCGAAGGCGCTGTCGTACCCGCGGGGGGACTGGTTATCGTTACTGCTGGCGTGCCGGAGGGTGCTGGAGGTGTTGAACTTCCGAAGAACGGTGCCATGTCGGACGCGTTGGCAGCCGCGCCCGGGAAAGTGGTCATGCCCAAGGCTTCCATCAAGGTGCGCAACAGATGTTGATGCTGATAAAGATTGCCGACGCGGACACCTGGCTTAACCTTGGGGCCGATCAGGGCAACGAAGATGTGACCGCCGCCGCGTGCGGTGTCGCTCGAGTAGCTCTCATCGAACCACACCACCAACAGCCCGTCCTGCTGGAATTGGGGGCTGGCGAGCAGCGGGGCAATGTTGTTTCTTAACCAGCTATCGGCGGAGCCAAGGCTGCCATCGTGCGCGTCGTGCAGCTTGTTCGGGACCACGAAGGAGAACGCGGGCAGGGCGCCGTTGGCCAGATCACTGGCGAACTGCGTAAACGGCACTACGTTGTACTTCTGGCTGCTGTTGACAACATCGGCGAAGTAGACGAATGGGTTGTGGTGCTTGGAATACGGATACACGTCGCCACCGGTATAGCCGGCATAGGGCAGGCTTTCCGCGTATGACTTCCATGACACGCCGCTGGTGAGCATGTGGCGCACGATGTTGTCGGCGCTCACCGTACCACTGTAGCCATCGCTATTGGTGATGATTTGCCCGGTGGTCAGCATGAAGTAATTGCCGATGGAGGGATGGGTGA
>DASQXC010000447.1:0-8286 GCA_035639935.1 Terriglobales bacterium | reverse complement strand
TTCACTGAGGCCTCGTTGAATCTGGCGGATGATGCCGAGTTGCTGGAGATGATGAGGGCGGCCGGATTCATCCGTGTGTTCCTGGGCATCGAGACGCCGGTCGAAGCCAGCCTCAAAGAAGCGCAGAAGCTGCAGAACACGCGCCGCAGCCTGCTGGAGAGCGTCCAGCGCATCCAGAGCTACGGCATCGAAGTCATGGCCGGATTCATCGTCGGTTTCGACAACGACCCGGAAGATGTGTTCGATCGCCAGGTTGAATTCATCGACGAAAGCGCCATCCCGCTGGCCATGGTGGGATTGTTACAGGCGCTCCCGGGGACCCAGCTCTATCGCCGCCTGATCAGGGAAGGACGATTGGTCACTGAAGGCAGCGGGGACAATATGGAGACCCGGCTAAACTTTATCCCCAAGATGGATCCGGAGCGGCTGATCGAGGGCTATCGCTCAATTCTGAAGCGCATCTACGAACGCGAAGCTTATTACGACCGCGTGCGGCGCTTCCTCTGCCAATACCATCCTGCCATCCACATGCGCCGCCGCCTCTCCGACTATCGCGCTTTCGCGCGCTCCCTGGTTAAACAGGGCCTGCTGGAGCAGAAACGCCGCAGCTATTGGAAGTTCATCTACGACGCGGCCACTCGATATCGCCACGCCTTTGATATCGCCGTTACCTTGGCGATCATGGGCTACCACTTCGAGAAGATCACCGAAAAGGTGCTGCGCCGCGATCCTACCGAGGAAGGCTTGAACGTCGGCCTCTTCGAGCCTGGCATGGAACAAAGCATCTGAGGTGACGCGTTCCAGAGCGGGCATGCCCGAGCTCAAAGATCACTCTCAGGTTGCCCAGTTCCTGTGAACCCGCGCGGCTCGGCCATAACACTAAAAAAGGATAAAGATGAACGCAGAGGTCGCAGAGGAGCAAAGGTCACAGGGCAATTCTTCCACAACCGTGCGGCCCACCTAAGCTAATCGTAAGCGGTTTTGGCCTCTGTTCCCTTGCGACCTCTGCGTTTATCTTTTTCTGCCTCGCTGGTTCAAAGTTAGGACAATCACCGTTCTCCGCGCGGATGCAGGATATGCTCCTCGATCACCACTACCAGCTTCGCAGTGCTCTCGGGTTGAAACTCAGCAGAGGCCCCGAAAATGCGCGACCACGCCAGCTTGCTGCCGCAGGCCACAACCGGCCAGGACTGTCGCTCCGCCGAGGACACGTGCCGCTCCTGTAAAAGTTCCTTCATCTTCTTCGGACCCTTGCTGTGCGCCAGCCACAAACGGTCCCCTGGCTGCCAATTGCGAACCACCACTTCGGGCCCCAGCTTAACCGGATCCAGCGACTGGTCTGACACTCCGGGCTTAACCGGGCGCAAAAACGCCCGTATTACCCGTCCTGTCTCCCTGATTTCGACGTCGCCCGGAATCGGCAAGCGATACGAGTAGAAAAGCGGCGCCTGCTGAGAAGTGCTACTTCGTTGCTCGAAGCGCAGTTCGCCATGCTCGCGCACAGCGACCCAGCCGCCGGGAAGCTCGCAGACCTTGCCGGCTTCGCCAGCACGCGCGTCGCGCAGCAACTGCGTGAGATGCTCGAAATCCAGCGTGATGCCGCGAAGTTGGGCGCCCTTGCGCAGGACTCGGCGCTGCACTGCGGGATGAAGGGCCAGCAGGCGCGCAATATTCACCTTCAAGCCGGCGGCAGACGAGTCCGAGATCAATTCCAGCATCAGCCGGGCAATTTCGGCTTCCCAGTAGTTCTCCTCTTCGCGAGCGACCTCTGCCAGTTGCGCCAGCGCCGCTGCTGTGGTGGGCTGGAATCGAGTCTCGATCAGCGGGATGAGCCCGTGGCGAATGCGATTGCGCGTGTACTGGAGATCGAGGTTGGTGGCGTCTTCCCGCCAGCTCTGGTGAATATTCTGCAAGTACTCGCGAACCTCTGCGCGTCGCGTCCCAAGCAGAGGGCGGACGATGGAGGCGACCGCTGTCCGGCAAGAGGCGACCACTTTCTTTGGGTAAATCCCGCCCAAACCCTTCGTCCCGGCGCCACGCAGGATGCGCATCAGCACGGTTTCGGCCTGGTCGTCCATGGTGTGGCCGGTGGCGACCGCATTCAGTTCCTGCCGCTCTAAAAACGATTCGAAGAACCGGTACCGGGTTTCGCGGCCAGCGGTCTCCAGATTCAGCTTGTGCTCGGCTGCATATGCGCGCACGTCCATGCTGGAGCGATGGAATTCGACACCACGCTGTTTCGCCAGCTCGGCCACGAAGCGCTCGTCTGCGTCGGCATCCGCGCCGCGGATCTGGTGATTGAAATGTAAGACTGCCAGTACGATTCCCAGTTCGCTGCGCAGCTCAAGCAAGACGCGCAGCAGCGCCACGGAGTCCGCGCCGCCGGACACTGCCACCCCGGCCCGATCCCCGGGCTTCAGCAGCTCATGTTCCCGGATGTAAGCCAGGACCTTGTCTCGCACTTCTCCATGGTACTTGGTTTAAAGCACGCAGACACAGGCCCACGGGAGATTAACCGCCCGACCTTTGGCAAAAAAAGCCAACGGTGGGGCCCCCATGCTTAGGCGGCTTTGCTCAAGACCGTAGCCTGCTGTGGCGGAGCCGCTGGGGTGGGTACAGTCGCTGCCTCTTGCGACAGCATCCGGCGCAAAGAGCGCAAATCGTCCAATATTGCACGGCTGGTTCTGAGGTGGAGTTCGAGCTTGGCAAGGTTGTAGGAGACTAGACGCAGCGCCACGGTTCGGCGCGTCGGTTGGGAGTCGGCCGCAATATCGTCCTCCACGGCCGCTCTGTTTTCACGGACGGCATCCAACAAAAGCGTCAAGTACTCCTGTGCGCTCTCGATGTTGTCAAAAAGGCCATCTCGGTGGCTCATCAGAACCTCCCAGCGGAGAAGGCGCGCGCACGGTTGTGGGACTTACATTTGCCAATTGCTCTGCAAATCCTGATACGAATGCAAAGCCGCAACAGCCTTTAAGACCGGCACTGAAAATTCTTGCGCAGATTTCCTGCGCGACCGAAGCCAGAGGATTATATCGGTCTTGAGCGCCATTCTGTGATGCGCGTCACCTGTTGAGCGGTTGGTTTTGCAGCACAGATGGTGCAGGTTGCTTTTGCAGCACAGATGGTGCATCGCCCACGCTGCGATGTCAGGAACCGGAAGGTATATTTCTTCGCGGACGAACGCGTGGTGACATCACAGGCCGCTGAAGTGCTCCCAGCCGCGCGGCTGCAGCCGCTTGCGCTGGCCGTGACTATCAACGAGGTACATGTCCCGGCCGCGGACGATATCCCCGATGCGCGTGACGCGCACACCGGCAATCTTGCCGGCGAGGGAGCGCGACGGCGGCGTGGTGAAGAGCAGTTCGTAATCCTCGCCTCCGTGCAGAGCGTAGTGCAGGCTGCTTGTGGGAAGTCCGCTGGGTCGGGGGATGGCGGACTCGTTGACGAGCGCCCCTACCCCACTCTCCTCGCATATATGGCCGAGATCGGTTGACAGGCCATCGCTGATGTCAATGGCCGCTGTCGCTGCTTCGTTCTCGCGCAGCCAGCGGCCCACTGTAACTTGGGGCTGCGGATAGAAGTGTGCTCTAAACCTTCGATAGACAGCACCACCTTTACCCAACGCGGGCAGCCTCGCTTCGCGCAAGCGGTGTAGGATCGCTGCCGAGCGCCCCAGTTCTCCGGTTACGTAAATTGAGTCTCCCGGACGTGCGCCCGAGCGCAGCAGCGCTCTGCCCGCCGGTACCCGTCCCACAACCACGATATCTGCCAGTACGCCACACTGCGAACCGGCCGTATCGCCGCCGGCAAGCTGCACGCTGAACTGCTTTGCCAGCCGCAGCAGTCCGGCCATAAACCGATCCACCCAGATCTGCGGCAGGTCTCCGGAAAGCCCCAAAGAAAGGAAGGCCGCAATCGGCTCACCGCCCATAGCGGCGATATCGCTCAACCCTCGGGCCAGACAGCGGTGCCCGACCGAATCCGGGGGGTGCCATTCTCGGCGGAAATGCACCCCTTCCAGGCAGAAGTCGGTCGTCAGTAAAAGGTCGAAAGCAGGTGAACATTCGAGAACCGCTGCGTCGTCACCAATGCCCGTGCGCACCAGCCCTTGATGGCGCTTGAGTTTGGCTTGGCCGCGAATGCGACGGATCAGCGCTTTTTCACTCAGAGGCAAGACGCATACACGCTACAGCTTGTAGCGACCGCCCGTCACGCTAATTCCTACCAGTTGGAATTCGGCCTCCTGCGCAGGCTTTGAACAGCCCCACCCTTGGCAAAGGCAGCCAAGGGTGGGGCACCCGGCCCCCAATGCTTGCTAAAGGCAGCCAAACGTGGAGCACCCCAGCACAGGGTTACTGAATTTCGCCCCGCTTGCGGATGAACGCCGGGACGTCCAGGTCGTCCTCCTCCAGTGACGCTGGCGGCACTTCCGGCATGGTGCTGAACGCGCTGGGCTCCGCTGCAGCCACCGCCGCTGCCCGCTCGTTGGATACGAGGGAGACACTCACCGGGGGTGCGAGTGTCGGTGTCGTCGGTACAAACGTCGCTGCCGTTCGCGTGCTGGAGATTGCGGTAGCGGCGGCGCTTACGGTGCGCTCGCGGCGCTGAGGATTATCGGTCTTAAAGCCGGTGGCAATCACCGTGATCTTGACCTCGTCCTTCATCTGCTCATTCAATACCGCGCCGAAAATGATATTGGCGTCCTCGTGAGCAGCGTTCTGGATGATGGAGGAGGCCTCGTTCACCTCAGCCAGCTTCAGGGCGCTCGAACCGCTGATGTTGATGAGGATGCCGCGGGCGCCATCGATGGCACCGTCCTCGAGCAGAGGTGAGGCGATGGCCTTCTGAGCCGCTTCCGTAGCGCGACGCTCGCCCCGGGCGGTGGCCGTGCCCATAACTGCGTAGCCCATACCCGCCATGATCGCCTTCACGTCCGCGAAATCGCGGTTGATGATCCCGGGGATCGTGATGATGTCGGAGATTCCCTGCACCGCCTGGCGCAAGATATCGTCGGCGACACGGAACGACTCGAAGAACCCCGCGTTCTGCGCCACCGCCAGCAGCTTCTCGTTGGGAATGACGACGGTCGTGTCCACGGATTCGATCAGCTCGGCCAATCCACGCTCCGCCTGCTGCATACGCCGCTTGCCTTCGAAGCCGAAGGGTTTGGTCACCACAGCCACAGTGAGCGCGCCCATCTCGCTGGCGAGTGAGGCAATGATCGGGGTAGCGCCGGTGCCAGTGCCTCCGCCCAGTCCGGCGGTAACGAACACCATGTCCGCGCCTTCCAGCGCTTCGATGATCTTGTCGGCGTCCTCCAGCGCTCCCTTGCGCCCGACCTCGGGATTCGCTCCCGCGCCCAGGCCGTTGGTCAGCTTGACGCCGAGTTGGATCTTCACCGGTGCGCGCGCCATCTGTAGCGCCTGCAGGTCGGTGTTGGCGACCACGAACTGCACCCCCTCGACCTTGGCGTCGATCATACGATTGACGGCGTTGCTGCCGCCCCCGCCCACGCCGATCACCTTGATTTTGGCCTGATTGTGCATTTCCTCGTGGAACTGTATGCGAATATCCTTCTTGTCTTTCTTTTCGCTCTTGTCGCTCTTGTCGCTCTTTTCGCTCTTTTCGCTCTTTTCGCTCATATTTCGCTCTCGGAAGGTAGCTTCGTAAATCGGTGGGAGGGACACCGCTTCACCCGTTACAGTGCCTTGCTTTATCGATGCCCACTAGTGACACCATTGGTTCCCGGCCATGCCGCTTTTCGTGCGAACAGGGCCCGCAAGCGTGCGGTAAAGCCCTGTTCCTGCACGCTGCGGGCGAGACGCATACGGTTGCCATAAAAGATCATGCCGATCACGGCCGCGAATTCGGGCGAGGCCAGTTCGGCCGGCATCTTATCCACGGCGGCGGGGAGAGGCAGCCGTACCGGTCGCCGCAGCACCTGCTCGGCAATCTCGGCCAGCGCATTCATGCGGGCGCCACCGCCGGTTAGCACGATACCGCTGCCGCACAACTCCAGCACGCCGGCATGGCGCAGGGTGTCGCGTACGTGCTCGAATAACTCCCGCGCCCGGGCTTGCAGCACCTCACAGAGAAAGCGCTGCTGCATCAAGCGCGACGCTTTTTCATCCGCCGTACTAGGCACTTCAATCTCATTGCTTTCGGGGATCTTGGTAACAACCGCGCAACCGAATAACTTTTTGATTTTCTCCGCCTCCGGCAGCGGGGTGCGCAGGCCGACAGCCACGTCGCTGGTGAAGTGGTCGCCCCCGATCGCGACCGCGCCTGTATACGCAACTGAGCCTTCATAGTAGACGATCAGGTCGGTAGAACCGGCGCCGATGTCCGCCAGACAAACGCCCAGTTCGCGCTCATCCGGGCGCAGGAGGGCATCGGCTGCGGCCAGCGGCTCATAGACAGTGTCGTCCACGTGGATGCCGGCGCGGTTCAACGCCGTGACCACTGTTTGCGCGGAGGTTGCCGGCGCGGTGACCACATGCACCTGCGCTTCCAGGCGTGTGCCGATCATGCCTTCGGGATCGCGGATGCCGTCCTGCTCGTCCAGGATGAATTGCTGGGGCAGCAGGTGCAGGGTCTGGCGGTCCTCCGGCATGTTGAAGGCGCGCGCCCTTTCCACCGCCTGCCGGATTTCATCGCGGCCAATCTCGCGCGCACGGGATCCCAGGCTGATGCCGCCGCGGCTATTGAGGCCGCGCACGTGCGGACCGGCGACGCCAACCAGCGCCCGTTCAATGGGCGCGCCTATCATCTGCTCGGCCTGCTCGACGGCGCGCTGCACGCTGGCGGCCGCCTTGTCCAGATCCACGATGGCGCCTTTGCGCGAGCCGCGACCTTCGCTGATGCCGTGTCCGCGATAGCGCGGACCATTCCCGGTCAGCTCCGCCACCAGCGCACAGGTCTTGGCGCTGCCCAGGTCAATCGCGGTAAGGAGATTCTGCTCAACAACTGCCATGGCCCTATTGCGCCCCCCGTGGCGATGGCTTGCGGACGTGAGCCGGTTTTGGGACCGGGGCCGTTATCGCAGCTTTACGCGCGGCCGCCGACGCCGGGCGCGTGGCGGCCGGCCCCGAATCGGGATTGACGATGATCTGGTGCTCGTAGCGCAGATCCACCGAATCCACCTTTTGGAACTGCTGCCGCCATTCCCGGATATGTGCCAAATAGATTTTGTAGCGCCGCAGATAATCCGAGTTCCCCAGATGTATAAGAACGGCGCCGCCGGGATCAGCTGCCATCACCCTGGCATCCTCCGGATCGGAGAGGTCTATCTCGCTGAGGTCCTTGGAATAGCGGGCGCCTTCAGAGTCCAGCTCGCGCACCAGCGCGCTGTAGATCTGCATGCGGGCGGCGCGGGTGGAGAGCGGCTCAGACTCGCTCATTGCCTTGATCACGGGAAAGGAGTATTTCCTCGACCGCGGCAGCTCCATAACGACCCCGTTGCGGTCGATGAGCGAGATGCGCGAGCCCATGCGCACGAAGGCGACGGGAGTGCGTTCGGAAATGTCTACGTGCAAGCGGTCGGGGAGAAGCCGCATCACGGCCGCCGATTCCACCCAGGGAATGGCCTCCAATTGCCGGCGGCGCTCCAGCAGAGGAACAAAAAAGATGTTGCGGCCCACGTCGGCTCCGAACACTTCCATGACCTGGCGCCGGGAAACAGTCTGGGTGCCCGTGATCTCAATACTGCCGCCCGAACGGATGCGGAATCGCCAGGAGTGCTCCCCATAGTCGTAGAGCAGGGACGCGATGGCAACTAATGTCCCCGCAGCCGAGAGGGCCACCACTACGACCTTAAGGCGGTTCGCAGTTTTCTTGGCCAGCGGTCCGCGCCGCACCGGGACTCGCCTTTGCGCGCGTAAGAAGGGAGATTCCTCTTCCGGCTCGAGGTCAAGAACGCGAGGGAAACTGTCTTCGGCCACGGCCTCGCCCGCCGCGCCAGAGCGCGACCGGAACAGCGTGTCATCATCTCGCGTGACGTTTGCGCGCGGCATCAGGCCGTTTTGTCGGAGGAGATCGCCAAAGAGTAACTATAACTTCTTTTCCCGTGTCCGCAGCTATAGATTTGGGTACGCGCGCGTCTTTTCTGTGAAAAAATCCGCGCAGTGTCGCCGCGCGAAACGGCTAAGGAGTAGCGATGGCCGGACGGGGCTTGCAACGCGTAAAGCCCTGAGAGACCAGGGCGTCGTCGCGGCGGGCCAGCGCGCGATCAAGCAGTTCCAGGGCGGAACGCGTGTCGCCCACCGCCAGCTTGTATTGCGCCAG
>DASQXC010000446.1:0-4675 GCA_035639935.1 Terriglobales bacterium | reverse complement strand
GCCGACGCTTGCTCCTGCTGTCGCCGGGAATGGAACGTACTTCGTCGGCGCCGGCGAGCTTGCCATCACGTCCACCACCGTGATGCTGGCGGTCGTGCCACCGCATTCTGGGCCGCAGTTGAGTACGTACGCTTTGGTAGCGTCGGTGGAGAACACGGCCGACACCGGGCGGTCGAAACAATTCACGGGCAGCGCGGCCGCTACACAGTCGGACATGCCGAGCGCGATCGCAGCAGTCGCTGGCATCGTACCCTTGGCGGTGGCAGTATCGATCACACTCAGAGTGTCCTCATTGTCGCCGGCGCCGCTGAAGACCAGCAGCTTTGCCCCGGTGGGACTCAATACCAGCGTACGCCCGGGATGCGTGATTGGAATGCTGGCAGTCACATTGAAGTTCGTCTTCAAGTCCAGTACCTCTACGGCATTTATGGTATTCACATTTCCAACACAGGAACCTGGCGGGCAATTGGGTATGGCCACAAAACCCACGGTGTTGTCGGACATGGAGACGTAACGTGATTGAACCGAGCCCACAATGTCCAGATCGCTCGCGCTGACGCGCGGCAGGCTGATGGTGCCCAACACCGATTCGCTGGAGTTGGAGATTACGCTCAGGGTGTTCGAGCCGCCGTTGAACACCAGGGTGAGCGACTTGTCAGGCGAGAGTGCCATGGTTCCCGGCTGAGAGCCGGTGCTGATGGTGAACCCGGGCTCGGCGTCCATCTGCGCGTCTTCAATGTGCAACGTTCCGTCGATGTCGTCTGAAACGAAGGCGCGCTTGGTGAGGCCGCTGGTCCTGGTGACGTTGCCGGCTCCCCCTCCACAACCGCTGAGTCCAAGTACTGTACAGAATGAGATAAAGGCAACAGCTCGCTTCCAAGCAGTGGGAATGCTCATCGAAGATGTGGTCGGGTTCGTAAAGTTCGCGATTATAACAAAGCAGCAAGGGTGCCCCACCCTTGGCTTCTTTTGCCAAGGATGGGGCACGCGCCACGACTGTCTATGAGCTGGCGCTCACCGCCTGGCGGAAGTAATCGAGCGACAACCTGAGTCCGGTCTCGAGCTCGACCTTAGGTTCCCAGCCGAGGAGGGTGCGCGCCCTCGAGATGTCCGGCCGGCGTTGTTTGGGATCGTCCTGCGGCAGGGGCTCGAAGCGCAACTTGCTCTTCGAGCCTGTAACCGCGAGCACTTGCCGGGCGCACTCCAAGATTGTGAATTCATCGGGGTTGCCGATGTTGACCGGCTGATGCTCCTCGGAGTGCGCCAGGCGCACAATGCCGTCGATCTCATCGCTGATGTAGCAGAAGCTGCGCGTCTGCGTGCCGTCGCCATACACGGTGAGATCTTCGCCTCGGAGCGCCTGCTTCATGAAGTTGGGGATGACGCGCCCGTCGTTGATTTGCATGCGCGGGCCATAAGTGTTAAAGATGCGTACGATGCGCGTATCCAGCTTTTGATAGCGGTGGTAGGCCATGGTCGCGGCCTCGGCAAAGCGCTTGGCCTCGTCGTAAACCGAGCGTGGGCCGACAGGGTTCACATTGCCCCAATAGCTTTCTCTCTGGGGATGCTCGAGCGGGTCGCCGTAACACTCCGACGTTGACGCCAGGAGGAACTTCGCGCCGTACCGGCAGGCGAGTTCGAGCGCGTGGAAAGTGCCGAGCGAGCCGACTTGCAGCGTCGCCACTCCGTGGACCATGTAGTCCACCGGGCTGGCGGGACTGGCGAAATGAAAGACGTAGTCCACGGGACCGGAGTCGAACGGCTGCACGATATCGAGCTGGCGCAGTTCGAAGCGCGGCTCGTGCGCCAGATGGCAGACGTTGTCGGCGCGCCCGGTAAGTAGATTATCCACCGCGATCACGCAGTGGCCCTCCGCCAGCAACGCCTCGCAGAGATACGACCCCAGAAAGCCGGCGCCTCCGGTCACCAGCGCACGCATCGGTTACTTCTTCTTTCGGGCAGCAGATTTCCTGCTGGCCTGTGGCTTGGCATTCCCCGACGGCGCTTTCTTCAAAGTGGGCTTCGTGGCTGCCGTCTTCACGGCAGCGGGCGGGGAAACCAGCTTCTGTGCGGATGAGGGTGTCACACCCACGCCTGCGGGTGCCCCACCCAAGCTGCCTTTGCTTGGGTGGGGAAGTGGTTTCTGCGCCGTCTGCTTGCTGCTCGCAGCTACTGCGCCCGCCGCCTCTGCCGCCGTGGCCTTCTTCGCGCGTTTTTTTGGCTCGCTCGGGGCAGCTTCGGCAGCTTTTGCGGCGCGGCCGCGCTTCGCCGTAGGCGGCGGAGCCGGCGGTGGCGGTGCGAAAGGCTTCAGGAATTTCAGGATTTCGGTGCGGGACCGCAGTTTGCCATTGAGCAGAAGATAGAAGGTGTCCTCCGCCAGCTTAGGGTAATCCGGCAGTTCCGGTGTGATGTGCAGCTCGGTCATTTCCGGCAGGGGAAGCCTGTTCTTCACTTGCCGCCATTTGGTGAAGAAGTTGCGGATCTTCTGCGCTACGCCCTGGTGTCGGGTGGTGGTTTCGAGAAACAGGATGGTCTCGGGGCGGGCTTGCGAAAGCAGCTTCCAGGCCAGCGAGGGCGTGGCCGCTTCCTTGCCGGCAAGGCGTTTGGCGAGTTCCTTGGCGTCGTCTTCGAGCTTGCGCCAGGCTTCCACGAAGCCCTTGCGCGGTATCAGCCGCTGCATGGCGGCGACGTCGCGGTCGCCCAGGCGGCGCGTAAGGAAATACATCGCCGCCGGGGCCGCATCCACCGTATAGCCCAGGTCCTGCATCTGCTGCCTGGTCTTGAGCAACTGCGAAAGTGAGGCTGTGTCCACCTTGCTGGCCGACCAATGCGCATTGAGCACCTTCAGCCAGCCCTCTTTCTCATAGATCACCAGAATGTGCAGGGGATCATCCTCGTAAGCGAGTTGCTCAATCTCATAGCCAATCGCACGATCGGAGATGTTGTCGATGTAATTGCCTTCGCGCGCGGCGTTGAAGCGCGCCTGCGTGCGTTCCTCCAGCGCGAAATGGAAGCGGGCGTTGAAGCGAGTAGCGCGAATCAGGCGCGACGGCTCCTCATAAAAAGCGTAGTTATGCAGGATGCGGATGAGCTTGGCCTCGATATCGGCGGCGCCGTTGAAGGGATCGAGCAGCAGGCCGCGCGAGCCAGGATTCAGCGACAGTGCCATCGCATTGATGGTGAAGTCGCGCCGGTGCAAGTCTTCACTGATGGTGGCAGCCGAGATGCGCGGCGGGCGTCCCGGCTTCTCATACTCCTCGGAGCGGGCCATGGCGACCTCGGAGCGCACCCCGCCGGGCAGCAGCACGTACATGGAACGCAAGTCCTCGTCCACACCTTGAATGATCGCCCCTGCCTTCTCCAGCGGATGCTGCAGCTTCAGTGCGTTGCCCTGTACGGTAAAGTCAAGATCGCGAATGGGAAAGCCGCTGATGATGTCGCGGATGGCGCCGCCCGTCAGGTAAACATTCATCTCCTGCGCCCGCGCCACTTCCTGTACGAGGGCGACACCCCGCTGCTGGTCCGGCGTGAGCCGGCTTTCCATCATGTAGATGTAATCAGCCATTCTGGGAAGTGGGCCTGCCGTGCCGGCGCGTTATGGGTACACGAGGCTCACCTGCCGCGTACCCTTGTCCATGCTTGGGGGAAGCCGAAACCCGGAGCAGGTTGGGCGACCCGATGTAAGTCACTCTGGGCAATGCACTTAGCTGCAAACCGATGCGGGCCTGCACAAACTCATCACCTTAGCACAAAGGTTTACAATTTGGCTACAGGGCGCGGTCCAACACGCCCAAATTTCCAATTTGTAATTGGTAATTTGTAAATTGCTGAAGCGCGTAGGCGGTTTACTTTACAAATTACCAATTACAAATTACCAATCTCAAGCCGGCGTCTTCAGAAGACAACTGTGACATCCTCCACTCACAAGAAGGTGATCGTCCGCAAGATGGATCGCGACGCGATACAGGGATACGTCGCCCCCGCCAGCTTCGTGGTGGATGGCAAGCTGGAGCTGATGAACACCACCGGCAAAGTCGTGGTTATTGATCTGAGTGACATCAAGGGGGTGTACTTCGTGCGCGAGTTCACAGACCTGGATGCTTCCGTGCGCAAGACGTTTGTCACCCGCCCGCGTACCGAGGGCCTCTGGGTCCGGCTGAAGTTCAAGGACAACGACCTGATGGAAGGGCTTATGCCGAACGATCTGGCGCACCTCTCGACCGATGGTTTCCTCATCAATCCTCCAGATAGCCGCGGGAACCTGCAGCGCATATTCGTGCCCAAAAGCGCGCTGGCCGAGCTGACCGTGCTGGGGGTGATCGGCGGACCGGCTGCACGCCGGCGGCGCCCGCGCGCGGCCCCCGCCGCCGATTCCCGCCAGGTGCCCCTGTTTACCGAATAGTGGCTAAGGGCTGCTTTGTCCACGGCTTTCATGCTGACGATTGACGTCAGTAATAATATTTCCGGATAGCGATTAAGACGTTCCGGGATGCCGAGACGGAGCGGGGCTGGTGGCCCACATCTACGCCCGAAGGGGCGGTGCCCCACATCTGCCCGTAGTTGGCAGATGTGGGTGTTTTCGTCGACGAGTGACACTCTCTCGCCATGCCTTACGGGCCACGGTAACGTTCACCTACGACAACGTTAACCGGCGATCCACGCTGACGCTGCCCAA
>DASQXC010000445.1:0-2666 GCA_035639935.1 Terriglobales bacterium | reverse complement strand
TGAGTCTCAACGCCTAAGATTGGCCTGGAGTCGCCAGTAGCCGGTACCCAGTGCCAGCAACAACACGCCCAGCCAACTGGCGACAGGCGGCTACCGCCGCGGGAGTGCAATTGTAGCGGAATGCGGTTTCCTTGGCCTGTAATGGGCAGCGAGCTTGCCAATTTCGTTTCGTTAAGGAAGGCTGGGTGCTGCCCGCTTGACCGGCGCAGAGGTAATCATTAGTTTTCCAAGGCCGAGGACCTCGCCATGGGTCACAAACATCGCGCCATCATGACAACTGTCCTGCTCCGCCTCGTCGCTGCTTGTCTTGTACACGGATCTTCACAGGAGATGTCACAACCGGGGCCATCCGGCTATCACGTCTTGAAAACCATTCCTGTCGGCGGCACAGAAGGTTGGGATTATGTCACCATGGACAGCGCTGCCCCGGCGTCTCTATGTCGGCCGGGGCGACCACATTGATGTGGTTGGCGTTGACGCTGGGGCCATAGTGGGCAAGATTGGCGGCTTATCAGGTACACATGGCATAGTGCTCGCGCCCGACCTCGGTCGCGGGTTCACCACGGACGGCGAGGCCAACACTTCCACAATCATAGACCTGAAAACTTTGAAAAAGATCGGCACTGTGAAGACTGGCAAAGACCCGGATTCCTTCGTCTATGACGATGTCACCAAGCGCGTCTTTATCATGAACAGCGCGAGCAATGATGCTACTACCATTAACGCTGCTGATGGCCCAGTCGCCGGCCGCATTGCGCTCGACGGCCAGCCGGAGTTTGCGGTCACCGATGGCAAAGGCAAGATCTTCGTGAATATCACGGACAAGAATCAAATCGTCGAATTCGACGGCCGCACCCTACAGGTACTTCATCGCTGGTCGCTCGCACCCGGCGAATCACCTTCCGGCTTGTCCATGGACCGGAAGAACCGTCGTCTCTTCTCGGTTTGCGATAACCAAAAAATGGTGATCATGGATGCAGACACTGGCAAAGTGATCGCCACGCCGGCGGTGGGTGCGGGCACGGATGCCAGCGTCTTCGATCCTGATACGGGAAATGCTTTCGCCTCGGCAGGCGGCTCCGGAACTCTCACTGTGATTCATGAGGATTCCCCGGATCGATTCCGAGTCGTGGACAACGTCCCCACGCAACCTGGCGCAAGAACCATGGCGCTGGACACAAAAACTCACAACATTCTTCTTGTCACTGGTAAGCGCGGCCACGGCGCGACGTACAGACAGATTAAACCTGACACCTTCGTCGTACTCGTCGTGGGCAAGTGATGCCCGGGCATGCTGGACTGCGAGGCTGCCAACGACCCCAGTCAGCTGGGGACCCGTTGCCGTCGCGAATTGTGGTACTCTGGCTTTTCCCCAGCCAACATTCCATGAGACTGCCGTTCCAGAGGACAACGCTGCAGCGCGCTCTCCGGCGGCCGCGACCCACCACCGTACCCCGGCTGGAGAATTCCTCGATCTCCGCTCTGTACCGCGCCGCGCGGGTGGGCGGCGACTTCTATGATTTCCTGCTGACTGACCGCCTGCGCCTCGTCTTCCTGCTGCTGGATGTGGCGGGCGAACGCGAGGAAGCGCTCGACATCGCCGCTGCTGTGCAGGAACGTATGCGGCCCCTATCCGCAGAATTGCTCAGCGCGCGTGATGCCAAGGAAGCCGATGCACTCCCCACGCTGCTGATCGAGTTGAATCGCGAGATTCTGAAAGCCGCCGGCGGCGTGCGCTGTGCTCCCGCGTTCCTCGGATGTTACGACGGGGAGTCGGGCACCCTGGCCTACATCAATGCTGGACACACGCCCGCCCTCTTGAAGAATCATGGAAGGGTCATCCCGCTCGAGGCCAACGGCTTTCCTCTCGGCCTCTTCTCGCACGCCACTTACGATGCGCACATAACCACCATCCCGCCGGCAGGCGCCCTGGTGATGGTGTCCCGTGGCCTGGTGGAATCGAAAGCCGGCTCGAAGGAATATGGTCTGGAGCAGTTGGCAGAATGCGTCTCGAAGATTTCATTCCGCGACGCTGAAGATCTATGCACACAGGTGCTGCTCGCGGTGAAGAGCTTCACCGCGAGCTCGTGGCGCTGGCGGCAAAAAGACAACGAGAACGACGTCACCGCGTTAGCGCTGGTGCGCGATGCTACAAACGCCCGCGCCGCCGCCCCTTTATAAGAAGAGAATTGTCATCCTGAGCGAAGCCCGAGCGAGTCCGCAACGGCGGGCGAGTCAGGGCAAGCGAAGAATCTGCGCAGCCTTCTGCCGGCGCATGCTGGCGAAGGAGCGGCTCCGCAGACCGTGGTGCGTGTGCAGGCGATTCGTTGCGCCTCTTCACGGCTGGGTGCTAGCATGCTGCGCCGTCAAGTTGGAGGACACCATGCGATTTCGATATCCTCGCCTCGCGACATTGGCAGTGCTGATTGCGCTGACGCTTGCCGCACAACAGCATCCAGTGCCGCAGCGGGCGGCGGAGCGCATTCAACGAGAGATTCGCCACGAACTGCTGATGCTGCCCTACGTGACCGTCTTCGACAATCTGGCTTACAAGGTGGAAGGCTATAAAGTCACACTGATGGGGCAGGTCACGAACCCGGTCCTCAAGTCCGATGCGGAGAGGGCAGTGAAAAGCATCGAAGGGGTCGAGCAGGTGGACAACCAGA
>DASQXC010000444.1:0-3815 GCA_035639935.1 Terriglobales bacterium | reverse complement strand
CCGCAAGGTAGATGATGACGAACGCCAGAACAGCGAACGAAGCGACAGGAAACGAAAGCACTCGCCGAAATGCAGAATTCGTTTCCCGCGCGCAGTGAGCGGGCGCAACGCTAGTCGCCAAACGGCAGTCCTTTGGATCGGAATCTGCCCGATTGTGGCACAGGTGTATTGGTTGTCAAAGCGCCAGCCGGATGGAGGCACCTTGCACAGCAACGACATGGCGCTTGGCGTGGAGAATCCTGATCAGACTTCCGATTATTTCCCAACACCGGCCAGGGCCGCAGCCGCTGTCGTCGGCTGCGCAGCCTTAACGCGCAAGGTGATTGCTGACGCGGCGTACAGTGCGGCGGCTACCAGCAGCAGCCATTTGAGTCCGATCCAGAAGCTGAGCGACTCGAGCAATCCGCCCACCACCGCGCCGAACAGGTTCGAGCCCAGCGCTTTGGCACTGAACTGCACCTGGGCAAAGCTGCGAATAAAGATCAGGCCGGCGAAGAACACGGGCAGACAGAGCAGCAGAACGGCCGCCCCGCCCTTGAGGAGCACCGAATGGAAGAACAGCGCACGCAAGGGGACCAGCCAGGCGATCGCGAGCATCGCGAACAGCCCGCCGTAGGCAACCAAATAGGGAATACGCCCGCGCCACTGCACAGTCAGGTTGGCCAGCACGATCAGCAGCATCAGCCCTGAGATCGCGATCGAATTCACCAGCCAAGTAGTGCCGAAGAGCAGCGCCATTTTGCTGATGATCTGCGTCTCCAGCAACATGAACCCCGCTCCCAGGAAGAAAAAGTGCCAGTGGACGTGGCTGACCCCCTGGGTCGTCCGGCTGATCAGCGCGGTACAGATGAGGAACAGCATGAGCGAGAGCAGGATCACGTTCAGCGGCAACCCGGGCTCGTGCTGATAGAAGTACGGCCAGTCGTCGGTGGTGAGCGAAGCCGCCTCCATTGGGAAGTCGGTTTGCTGCACGCGCGTGGCGAGCTCCGGGTCCTTGAGCGCCTGTGTGAGCCGCTCGCGCGACCCCACGGCAAACATCAGTCCGCCCGTCTGGTAAGTACCTGCAGCGTAAATACTGACCGGTTCCTGTTCGAAGACCGTGTGCAGAAGGCTGCGAATGCGGCCCGCGATCCATGGGGTGCGCGCTTCAAACTTCACCATCATGATGCCATCGGGATTCAGCATGCGGCGCGCCGCCTGCATGGCTTCCACGGTGTACACGTAATTATCGATCCGGATGTTGGAGTAATGCGACGCGGTGGTGTGCGAATCCAGAAGCGAGAACAGCACCAGGTCGTAGCGGTCGCTGGTGGTCTGGATGTAATTGCGCGCATCGTTCACGATCACGCGCACCCGCGGCGACTGGTACGGCTTCTCAAAGTGCAGCTCGCGGCCAAGCGCAAGGATGGCAGGATCGATTTCCACGGCAGTGATAGCCGCCTTCGTGTTGCGCAAAGCCGCAGCCACGTCGTTGCCCATGCCTGATCCGAGTACGAGCACGGAACGCGGCGCCCCGTAGAAATGGTAGGGCACGTTGTAGGCGTTCCATTCGATCGGCGTTTCGACGAATTTCTGGGGATGCGAGCGCACGAATTGCGGGGAAAGGTCAAGGATCTGCTGATACCACGAGCTGTTAGTCAGCAGCTCGTACAATTCGGGTGCCTTGGCATTGGGGATCGCCCTCAGCGTCAGCTTCTGGTACGGCGACCAGACCACCCTCGTGTCCGCATGGCGGCGTGGCAGGAGCAGCGCGGCGGATACCGCGAAGCCGGCGAGGGCGATCAGCGCGAGGCGCGGCTGGCGGCGGAACAACGGCGCGGCGAGAGCCCCGGCGAGCACCAACCACAGCGCCGGTGGCTGACGCCAGAAGCACAGGATGGTAAACAACGCCGTACCGGCCAGGCTGGCCAGTACGTTCAGGCTATAACCGGAAATCCCTTCTGGCACGCTTTCCAGCGCGGCGCCCACGAACTGTCCCACCGGAATGAAAATGAAGGTGACCAGAAGGAACAGAAAGATGCTGATCAGCAAGGCCTCAAGAATCAGGGGCACGTCGGAAAGCCCCAGGGCGTGGGCGGGAATGCCCCAGATGTGCACTTGCGAGGTTTTCCCAAGCATATCGGGAACTCGCGTCAGAATCGTCGCCATTGCCGAGCCTGGGATGCCGATCATGGCCACCAGGGTAAGCACTGGCAGCGCCAGCGCCATGACGTTAATGCGTCGCCGCGACAAATAGCAGCCCAGGCCGAAACCCAGAAAACACGCGATCAGGACGAAATTCTTGAAGTAGGCGAAGATGCGCACTTCGGACGAGACCCAGCGGATCATCAGCATCTCCAGGAAAAGCCCGAAGATGCTGGCCAGCACGAGCTGCCAATAGGAACCGCGGCCGGGCCCGGACGCGAGCTCCCACCGGCGTACCCAGCCAGGGTGCACTGCTTCGCTGGCCCCGTAATACCAGAACAGAAGCCGAAGCAGGAAGATGCCGCAGAAGCCCAGCAGTCCGAATTGCACTACATCGCCGAATGATTGCATCCGTGATCCTCGCTGCGCCCCGACACGACAACCACAAAGGTGCCGAAAGGCATGATCTCCATCTATGTTGACCGGCTGGGGGAGAGTTCAGGTCGGCCCGATTTTGGCACAGGTGCGCTGATTGTCCAAGCTCAATGCGCGCGGGATCCCATCACTGTGCCACGCCCGTCAGTGGGTCTGATTCCCGCAGGAACCTCGAAAGCAAGCATTTTGGCCCTGAAGGCCCTCCCCGCAAAGAAAAACTGGGGTAGAATGCGAAATTGAGCTGTGTACATCTGCAGTTTTGACCTGGGGTGCACTGGCAATGTCACAATCGAAATCCCCGATTCAGCGTCCAGCCCGTTCGGTCGCGACTCCTCTTCCGCTTGACTCGGAAGTAATTGAGAAAAACCTGCACTCGGCCGGATGGGGAGCCTATGTCGTAGGCGACCAAGTGAACGGGATGTTTCGCGCCGTCAAAGTGGGCCGCACCGAGGATCTGCGAGGCTGCCTCACCGACTTCATCGGTGCATATGACGAGTTTGTTTATAAGTCCGCGGCTTCCCAGGGGGCGGCTTTTCAGATTGAATGCCGCTTCTACCACCAATACCGTCCCACCCACACTCGTTCCCACCCCACACGCAGTCCCGGGACCGATTGGGAGTGCCCAGTCTGCCAGGGTTTTTAGAGGCTGGCTTCTTTACCACAATCATCCCCAGGTCAGCAGGGGTAGCCGAAACTCATGTGCAGATCATGACGCGCGTTTTTGGCGTGGCTCGTCTCGGTTCAAACACCAAGTCTATGGCGGTCCACAACGCAGCCGAATAACAACTCGCTGATTTTGCGGGCGACGTGCATGCCGTCCCAATAGGGCGGATTCTTGGTGTCACACCACTTGGCCAACTGCCGTATCGTCCCAAGGCTAATCGACGGCGGCTCGCCATTCAGCAATTCAGACCGGAGCTTCTGCGCCAAGCGTCGGTCTATCGTGCGTCTCACAACAGATTCGAAAGTTTTTATAAGTGTTTCCAACTAGTCCGCTCAAATTTGTTCATTGGGACCTGGCTCCAGCTCACTGCCCATGCCCGCGCCCTCGGTTCCCCCGACAATACTCACAGTCGCATTCCGCTTGAGGACGGCCGGAATTTACGCAGATCGGAGGCGGGACCTCCTCTTCTCCGGAAGGGCGGCGCTCACCTGACCTGTAAAGGGTGAGGACCGCCAAGCACTCCCACAAACTACGCAACATCGTGGCTACATCTCATCGCTCATGCCTGGAGCCCGGCCGTTTCATCTACGAC
>DASQXC010000443.1:0-2712 GCA_035639935.1 Terriglobales bacterium | reverse complement strand
CGTCGCAATAGCTGTGGGGAACCCGTTGCGCGTGTGCAGGAGGAAATAACCGGACTCAATCTGGCGAATCGTGCTCTCTACTAACTGTGCGAATTCCTGTCGCTGCTCGTCTGTGATCGTGGTACGTAGGTACTGTACCTCGGCCTGACGTTTGCGGATAATAAAGGAGGCGACCTGGTCACGGCTGGCCTGGCGCACGTCCTAGTAACGCGGGAACCCGAGTGCAAATGGGGCCAATACAGGCCCGGCCTAGCTGACCGGGGCGGTGCAGACAGGTGGGTCGTCTGGTGCGGTTTCCTGCATTCAACGTAAGTACCGTCTAAACTGAGCCAATTCCATGAGTGGGTCGGCGAAGCGGCGGAAGAGTCGGGCTGAACCCTTTACGGCAACTCATCAAGGTATTTCGCGGCTCTCTCTCTCGGCGTTTTGCTTCAAAATAGCTTGATGAACTCCCCCGTTGTTTCCGAACGCCGGAGCGCAGCTCGGGCCTTTTCCAAACAAATCGCCCAAATCAGATCTAAGGGTACGGGCGCATTTAGTGGCGCTACCACACGTGACGTCAGCTCGCAAGCGGGCTATTTCTATACTGATGTGGCGTTTGCTGAAGGACAGCAGGTCGAGATTGAACATCTCGACCTGCCGAGCGACGGCGTAATTCGTGAGTCCGGAGCAAAGTACGCCGGTAGAGTACTGCGACTGGATGAGATAGAACCGCAGTGCAAATATGGAATAGCCGTGGCTATCGATCGACTTCCGCCTGCTCTGGAGGGCACCGATTCCTGGCCCGATCCGGGCGGTCAGTCGGTGTCGCTGCTGAGCAAGACAGGCCTGTTTTTCCAAGCGCGCGATGTGCGCGTTGCAACTGTGGCGCTGGTGGCGATAATCTGCGCGTTCCTCGCAACTTCCCTCGCGTTGCGCGGCTTCCGGCACCAGCAGGCTTTGGTCTCCGAAGCCTGGTATCAACATGGAGAGAGTGCGATCGCGGCCGGAAAGCCCGAAACGGCCATCAAGGATTTTCGGGCGATCCTTGTTTTTGCCCCCGATACTCCGAACATTCGAGTTCAGTTGGCCGAGGCGCTGATTTCTGCGGGTAAATTCGATGATGCGAAGCCCTATTACGTGGCTCTCAGGGAGAGTGATCCTGATAGCGGGTCGCTGAACCTTGCACTGGCGCGTTTGGAGGCCCGAACTGGCAACGCAGTCGAAGCTCAGCGCTACTACCGCGCAGCAATTGCCGGCTCTTGGGCCGGGGACGCAGTTGTCAATCGTCAGCGTACGAGGTTGGAGCTTGTGCGCTATTACCTCTCGCGAAAAGCGTACGGTGAAGCTCAACCAGAGCTCGTCCTGCTGTTCCAAAACGCTCCAGATGATCTAACATCGCTCATTGAGGTGGCCTCTCTTCTGATGAAGGCCGGTGATCCTGAACGCGCTCTGACGGCTTACAAGCGCGCGCTGGCCATTGCTCCTCAGAACGAGTCGGCGCTTTTGGGGGCGGGCGAAGCAGCGTATGCGGTTGGGCGATATGTCACGGCACAGCGATTTCTCGCCCAAATCGTGCACCGCTCACAGCAAAGCGGTGGGCCGGACTTCACCAGAGCTCAACAGAGCTTAAGCGTCATTAATGACCTGCTCAGTACGTTTCCCTCCCCCGCGCTGCCTACCGGGGAGCGGGCGGATCGTGTTCTCCGTGCGTGGGACACAGCGACACGCCGGCTTGCATTCTGCGCAAATGTTTCTCTGGGGTCGATGCTCTATGCACGCTCCGAGAATGAGATGCCCACAATTTCAGGCGACCTCGCAACCACGTACGGAAATTGGCGCAGCATCTATTCACGAATGAAAACCTCTCAACAGCGACGGGCAATGCGGAACAATCTCGCGCTTCAATCACAGATCATGTCCGTCGCCTTTGAAATCGAGCAGCAAACGGCCAAAACTTGCGGCACTCCAACGGGAACGGATCAGGCGTTACTCCGAATTGCCCAACATCCCGAGGGACTACAACGATGAGAACACGTGACGTGGAGCGATCGAGCCTGCGGGATCTTGAACCTGATCCCGCCAACCAAAGCACCTATTCACCGGAAACCAGCCCCCCGGCAAGACACGATCTAAGGTTGGTGCTGCTGGCCGTGATAATTGGGTTGTCGTCGGGACTAGTAGTAGTCTGCCTTCGCGTGGCCCTCGATTGGGCGCGGCTGCTGCTTCTGAAAAATTGGCTGGAAGGTCGCGTGCCAATCATATTGGTGCCTGCCGCCGGCGGCTTGGCAGCCGCATTGATGGTGCAGAAGTTTTTCCGGCGCGTGCGCGGCAGCGGAATCAACGAAACAAGGGCAGCGCTCTACCTGAACAAGGGCTACGTTTCGCTTCGCACAACCATCGGCAGTTTCCTAACTTCGGCTTTGGCCATTGGCTCTGGACATCCACTTGGTCCGGAAGATCCGGCCGTACTTATCGGGGCGGGCCTGGCGTCCTTCCTAGGACGTAGAATGCGCCTTTCTCGCGAAAGTCTTAGCCGGTTGGCACCGGTGGGAGCGGCCGCCGGTATTGCCGGAGCACTGAATGCGCCCATAGCGGCTGTTCTATTCGTGATCGAGGTTGTGATCGGTTCCTGGAATGCGGCTACCCTCGGTTCAGTTGTGGTCGCGGCGGTCAGCAGTGTGGTGGCCGTGCGCTATTTTCTGGGCGCCTCATCATTGTTTCAGTTGGCGG
>DASQXC010000442.1:0-3841 GCA_035639935.1 Terriglobales bacterium | reverse complement strand
CAGGCGCATCGGAGGAGGTCGTGGAAGGCTCGGCAGGCGGCGTTGTCTGAGCCACTGCCATCGCGGCACAAAGTAATAGAAACATTAGCACGCGCATCTTTCGGAACTCCTGGGGAATACGTTATATCAACCCGGCAAGGCGGGGAAAGTTGCCGCTCTTCCCGAGCTGTGTTGGATGCAGGTCTTTTGAATAGAGACGCGCATGGGCTCTCTACTCTCTACGAGTCAATAGAGCAGATACTTCTGCCGAAGCCGCTGAAAGCTATCCAACTGCTCGCGCCAGTCCTCGGCGATGCGGCGCGGATCTTCTCCTCGAACAATCGCATCGAGTACGGTCTGGTTCCCGAGAATGTCGTTCATGCGGTCCGTCTTGAAGTCCTTGGGATAAAGTCTGTGCAGGGCAGAGGCCAGTTCAATCCCGAGTTCAGGTGAATCCAGCCCGTTGCGGCGCGTGACCAGGATATTGACGCCTCCACAAACCTGGTTGGCGTACGGTCCGGAGACGGGCGTGAAGCGCACGGGCACGAAGCGCACCCCCGCGATCTGACGCCGGTTCAGATGATCTGCGAATTGCCGGGAGTTGATCCAGGGAGCGCCCACCACCTCAAACGGTGTATCAGTGCCGCGGCCCACGGAAACGTTCGTGCCCTCGACCAGGGCGACGCCTGGATAGAGGGCCGCCTCGTTGAGGCTGCGCAGGTTAGGCGACGGATTGATCCATGCCAAGCCCGTTGCATCGTACCAGTCACCGCGCTGCCAGCCCTGCATAGGGATCACAGTAAGCCGCGCTTGGATCGACCGCTCGCTGTTGAACAAGTTGGCAAGCTCGCCCAGGGTCATGGCGTGACGCACTGGGAGAGGAAAATATCCTTTGAAGCTGCCGGGCTCATGGGTGACCACCGGCCCCTGCACGAACGAACCAGTGATGGGGTTGGGACGGTCGAGCACGAAGACTTCGATCCCGGTCCGCGCCGCGGCTTCCAAAAAATAGCCCATGGTGATTTCGTAGGTGTAGAAGGGGACGCCTGCGTCCTGAAGGTCAACGGCAACAGCATCGAGTTTTTTCAGGACGTCCACTGGCGGGCGCCGCTGCACGTCCGTGGCGCCATAGACGCTGTAAATGGGGATGCCGGTCGCCGCATCCCGCGTATTGCCGATCTCGGTAGTGTCGAGGGTCCCGGCAGCGCCGTGCTCAGGGCTGAAGATCGCCACCAGCGACACTCCAGGCGCGTGCGCCAGCACGTCAATGGTGCGCCGTCCCTGAGAATCCACACCAGTCTGGTTCGTGAGCAGGCCGAGCCGGACCGAAGAGCGGCCGCGCCGCAGAAGATCAAAGCCGCGCGACTCGAGCACGTCAATCCCCGTGAGCACGGTCCCGTTGCGATCCTGCAGGCGGCGCGCGCCGGCAAGCGTCTCGTTGTAGCCTGTGATGGCGGCCCATTTTTGCTGGTCCTTGCTGTTGAGGTAGAGTCCCAGGCCGGTTGCGACTGCGTTCGCCACTCGCGTCCGCAGTGAAACGATCGCGTTGTTCGTGCCGTTGGGATGAATCGCATTCGACAGCAGGATGATGTACGTGTGCGTTACGGGATCGATCCACATCGAAGTTCCGCTGAAGCCGCTGTGGCCGAATGATCCAACCGGCAACAGTTCGCCGCGATTGGTCGAAAAGGGAGAGTCAATGTCCCACCCCAACCCGCGCAGTACCGTAGAGTTCGCAGGCTGCTGCGGCGTGGTCATCTTTTCGATGCTGGCCGGAGAAAGCAAACTGCCGTCGTGATCGAGCAGCGCTTGTGCGAAGCGCGCCAGATCATCGGCCGTCGAGAAGAGGCCGGCATGCCCGGCCACTCCGCCCATGCGCCGCGCCGTGGGATCGTGCACCACGCCGCGCAGCATGACGCCGTGCTCATCGTATGCCGTGGGCGCAATGCGCGGTTGCCAGTCAGGTGGAGGATTGAAGCGGGTCGTCTGCATTTCCAGCGGGTGGAAGATGTGGCCTGTCGCGTATATGTCCAGAGACATGCCCGAGACGCGCGCCACCAGCTCGCCGAGCACAATGTAATTGACGTCACTGTAGATGAATCCCGAGCCGGGCGGGATCTCCGGCTGAATGTCGTAGGCGAACTGGAGCGCCTGTGTGTAGCCGCTCCATGAAAGTTTCAGGTCGAGGTCAGGGGGCAGCCCGGAGAAGTGCGTCAGCAACTGGCGCACCGTGATGTCCTGCTTTCCATTGCGGGCGAACTCGGGGATGTAGCGCGCGGCAGGATCATTCAGCCGCACTTGTCCGCGCTCCACCAGGCGCATCACGCACATCGCGGTGAACGGCTTTGTGAGCGACGCCAGATCGAAGATGGTGTCCAAAGTCATCGGCTCGGCGCGCCGTTCGAGCGCACGCGAGCCAAAAGCCTTGCGATGAACGACCTTTCCCGCGTGACCCACTATCAGTACCGCGCCCGGAATCTCGTGCCGCGATATCGATTCCTGGATTGCAGCGTCAGCATTGGAGAGCGGATCCGACGGAATTTCCTCAGCGCTGGCCAATGGGCCGCAGAGGACGGCGACAAAAATGGTGGCTAGCACGATTAGGCGCGGCGCTAATTTGAGTGGAATCACTGCCCGCCAGTATGCACCAAGAGCGAAAGGGAGAGTAGAGGAGGAAGCCGCCTTCCGTATTGATTGATTGAATCATTCATTCATTGGAGCCATTGAGTGATTGGGCCACGACGGTATCCCTCGGCGGGTCCTCAATGGCTCAATGGCTCAATGACTCAATGAATCTCAATGAATCAATGACTCAATGGCTCATCCCTTACAGCCGCTGGTCCATTCGCTGCAGCGTCTTGCGCACGAACTCCACCAGGTCAGGGGTGAGGTACTGGGGTGGGCGCACCCGGAAGATGGGCTTCCTCATCACCTGCTCAAGGAGCGGCCTGTCCCAACGAAAGTTTCGGCGTTCTGACTGGTTCAGCACCACAGCGCTGGCGTGTTGCAGGTACAGGCGAGCGGATGACTTGAAGTCGAGAATTGCCGGGTCCAGCACCGCCAGGTAAACGTCTGGTTCCAGGAACTCCAAAACGCTGTTCGATTCCATAATAACGTCGTCGGCACGACCCAACTCGCGCCGCAAGTCTGGGATGGCGTCCGCCAGGCACCCAGGGCGAGAGCTGATGAGCAAGGCGCGACGCGCGCCGGCCTGCAGGTAACGGCAAGTATCACCGTCGCCGGACGCATCACGTTCCTCCCGGATAATGTAGCTGGCATGCGAAGGCAGATCGTGCTCGTGCTGCGAGATCTTGACTGCCGTCCAGCGGCGCTCGGGCAAGGCCTTGATCAGATTGGCGACCAGGCTGGTCTTGCCCACGTTCCGCGCCTGCCCGCCCACGACCACGATGGCCATGCAATGTTCACCATTGGCGTGCAGATCGAACGTAAGGGGGGCGGATCGGCTCTCCCTAGTCTTCTTGCTCGCGCGCTGCGTCGGCGCAGCATTATCAGAAATAGAAATAACCATTGCTAGCGTTCCTTCCTTGTCAGCCGCGCTACCACGGCCATCTGCTTCAGATACTCACGTATAGGTCTCGCCGGTGTGCCCCAGAACACGATTCCCTTACCACGGATACTCTTGTGGCTAGGGACACCACACTGTCCTCCCAGGATCGCTCCTTCTTTGATGCGCACATGATCGCCAATGCCTACTTGTCCGGCGATCACTACGTTGTCCTCAATCACCACGCTGCCAGAGATTCCGGTCTGGGCGGCGATGACTACATTCTTCCCAATTCGCACGTTGTGGCCTATATGTACCTGGTTGTCAATCTTCGTGCCCCGGCCGATCACGGTAGCG
>DASQXC010000441.1:0-3836 GCA_035639935.1 Terriglobales bacterium | reverse complement strand
CGTCACGAAGGCCTATGGAGCATATCACCGGCTGGCGCATGACGCTTTCAACATCGCGCGTCCAGCCAGCTTCGTCGTCGATCGCCATGGCGCCGTGCGCTGGATGTACGTCAGCTCCGACCAAAGGTACCGGGCGGATGTGGATCTGGTACTACAGCAGTTGAGCTCAGCAGGAGATTGAGCCATTTGGCCATTGGGTCATTGGGCCATTGCATACTGCACAGGAGGACCTACTATGAAGGTGACAATCAACGCGCTTTTGGCGACGTTGCTGTTTGCGTCGGCGGCCGCGGCGCAACCGGGCATGTCGTTGCCGGCGGGGACCGGCCTGCGCATTCGACTGCAAACACCCCTTTCCACTCAGAAGAGCAAAGTTGGCGACGTGTTCACCGGGCGAGTGATCGAGGCGGTGCTGGTCAATGGCCAAACCATGGTGCCGGTGGGTGCGTCCGTAAAGGGTCGTGTGACGAAACTCACCGAGCCACGGCGCATTGCGGGCACCCCCACGATCGGACTGCTTCCCGACCGCATCGTGATGCCCAACGGCAAGCAATTCCTGATCACCGCGATGGTGGTGGATACGGCCAAGTCCTCGGGCACCTCCGTCGATGACGAAGGCCAGATCCACGGAACCACCCGCACAGGAGGCGACAGTGCCGAACTAGCCGGGGGCGCCGGCGCGGGCGCCGTTATCGGCACATTGCCGGGCGGAGCCAAAGGCCTGTTCCTCGGCGGCGGCCTCGGATTCGCCGCAGTCGCGGCGCACTGGCTCACAAAGCGGCACTCCGCCGAACTGCCGGCCGGCACCGAGATCACCCTCGAATTTAATCGTCCGTTGACCATGAGCTCCACCGGAATGCCAGGAGAGTAGGAGGAATAGCCTCACGCCGGCCACAGCGTGAGCGCTGTCTCGCTGAGAATCTGCTCTTTGGCTGCATCGGCGAGCGGCAGCGCCCGGAAATCATCGAGGTTCTGTTTGATGTCGGGGACGCCCGGACCCGGCCAGTCGGTCCCAAACAAGGTTTTGGACGCTATCTCCTCCAGCCGGGGAAAATATTTCAGCAGCGCCTTGGGCGGAATCCCGCTGATGTCGAGATAAACGTTGGCGTGGCGCCGCACCAGGAAGAACGCGGTATCCATCCACAGCGGCCGGCCACCGTGCGCCAGGAGGATCTTCAGCCGTGGGAAGTCCACGGCCAGATCGTCCACGTAGATTGGGTCGCCGAACTTGTTGCGCGCACCGGGAAAGATGGACGTCCCTGTATGGATCATAACCGGCACGCTGTTCGCTTCAGCGGCACGATAAAGGATCTCGAGTTCCTTCACTCCGTGCAGGTACTCGTTAGGATAGAGCAACTGGTGCGGCGGGTGGACCTTGATCATGCGTATGCCGAGACGGAACAGGTGCTCCACATCGGCCAGGAAATTGGTGCTGTGCCGCGGATGCAGGCTGCCGCATGGAATCAGCCGCTTGAGGTCCTCTTTCGCGTAGTCGGCGACGAAGCTGTTGACTTCAGCAGTGAAGCCGATCACCTCGGGCGCGACGTAGTTGATGAGCGCAGCGCGATCAATGCCACACGCGTCCAGGTGCTTGAGGAAGGCCTTGGGCGAACGGCAGAACTCACGGATTTGCTCGAAATTCGGACGCTTGCGCTGCATCGCCGCCAGCGCGCCCGGATTAAACATTTCGATGGGCTGAATGTGAATGTGGCAGTCGGTGATCAAGGCAGTCGTCGGTCGTTGGTCGTCGGTCGTTGGCTACTCACCCTAAAATGCTCAGCAACTCCCCGTCTCTCAGCGTCCTCTGCGGTTTTCATTTGGCTGCTTCAATGATGGCCCGTTTAGCGAAGACGCGGATCATCTCGCGGCGGTACTCGGGCGTAAGCGCGGATGTGGTCAGGGGCTTGGCGGTGCGGGCGGCGAGCTCGCCGACTGCCGCGGCACCCTCTTCCGTAGCCGGCTTGCCGACCAGTTCCTTCTCCACACCTTTGACCAGAAGTGGTGCTGGATTGACTGCAGTGATCGCGAGCCTTGCATCTTCCACATCTCCGTCCGATCGCTTGAGGGCAACGGCCACGCCTGCCAGTGGATAGTCGATTGAACCGCGAAGCCGCAATTTGCGGTAGACACCACGGTATCCGGCGGTACGCTGGGGAAGAAGGACGCGGGTGACCACCTCGTTTTTCGCCAGCTTCATGCGGGCGTCACCCACGTTCGTGTAGAAGTTGCGCAGCGCGACGCGCCGTGTGCCCGCGGGTCCGGTGATCTCCAACTCGGCATCAAGGCAGAGCAGCGCCGCAGGCGTGTCGCCGGAGAAAACCGCCCAGCACTTCGCGCCTCCCGGCGCGACATGGCACAGATCACCGTCCTTCTTGATGCAGAACCCGCAGGATTTCCGCCACGTGAGCGATTGGTTGTACCACAGGCAGCGCGTATCGAGACAAATATTGCCGCCCAGCGTCCCCATGTTGCGCAGAATGGGCGAAGCGACGACTTTTGCCGCTTCGTGCAGCACCGGATACTCGCGGCGGATATGGTCGGAGTGCTCGATCTCGGCCAGGGTGGTGAGTGCGCCGATCTCGATTCCCTTCCCCTGAATTACGCGCATGCCCCGCAGTTCGGGGATGCGGCGGATATCCATAACGCAGGCTGGCGTGAACAGCCGTTGTTTCATGGAGGGAATGAGGTCGGTGCCGCCGGCGACAATCTGTACATCCTCGTATTTACCGAGGAATTCGACAGCCTCACTGAGCGTGCGCGCACGCAACAGCTTGAACTCGGGCAGGCTCAATCATCGCCTCCCGCAAGCTGCTTGGCATGCCGCACCGGTCCTTTGCCTTGGAACCACAGTGCGCCGCCGTGTTCGCGGAAGCGCGTAGGAGCGGTCGGGTCAACCCCTTCTGTGAGATCGAGCCTTTTGGCTGCGACATTGCCCGCGCGAAGCGCGGCCAGCACACGCTCCGGCGTAAACGGCACTTCGCGCAGCCGGATACCCACAGCGTCATAGATGGCATTGGCGATGGCCGGAATGGTCGCCGCGAGCGAGCCTTCGCTGCACTCCTTGGCCCCGAACGGCCCCTCGGGATCCATGCTCTCCACAATTATGGGCTCAACCGCCGGCGACTCGACCGACGAAGGCGAGCGGTACTCGAGCAGGCCGGGATTCATCAGCAGGCCCTCTTTCCACACCATCTCTTCTTCCAGCGCCTGGCCCAGGCCCATCCACACCGAGCCGATAATCTGACCTTCGACAGCGACCGGATTGAGCGCGCGACCGCAGTCGTGCGCCGCCCATATTTTGTGTACGGTCACTTCGCCGGTCTCTTCGTCCACGCTCACCTCGGCCACCTGCGCGGAATAGGAGTAGGCGGGTGCGGGACCGACGCCCGCTCCCTTGAAACTGCCGCCCCGAGCTTCGAGAGGGGGCGAGTAAGAACCGGTGCCGGTGAGCGCCCCGTGGAAGTCGATAGCCGCGACCACGGCCTCCTCGAATGTCATCCAGGACTTGAGCGGCTCTTCTTTGCGCTTCTGCTGCAGCGAATCGCGCAGGATTTGACCTTCGACGCGACCAGCAACAACTTGAGAATCGACCATCGCTGACACCGGAGCGTCGCGCTTAAACACCCGGTCATCGCGGAAAACTAGTTCCTCTGCACTGCAGGTCATCTTACGCGCGGCGGCGGACGCAATTTGCTTCTTGACTTCCTCAGCCGCGCGCAGAGTGGCATTGCCAGCCATGAAAGTGACCCGGCTGGAGTAGGAGCCGATGTCAATAGGCGTCAGATCGGTATCGGCGGCAACCACCTTAACGCGCTGTAGGCTGCAACCCAGCACTT
>DASQXC010000440.1:0-6284 GCA_035639935.1 Terriglobales bacterium | reverse complement strand
ACTGGCGCGGCAACGTGGTAGCATCAAGGTTGTCTTCTAAGCGGCCGCACCTTCCCGTGGTGGCAATCCGCGCAGCAGTTCCAGGGCGCTGAACGAGAGTAGTTTTCGATTGTCCCGACAAACCGGGGCTTCTCCCCCGCGCTGAGAGCGCAAGGCAAGCGTGATCCGCATCAGGTTCTTTGTAGACGCTGCAGTTGCGCCCATCCGGGCGAAAGCACATTTCAGCGCACACTAAAACCAGACACGTGGCCGCGCACGGCGGCCGGATGGAGAATATGAACAGACCAGATTTTTCCCAGCGATCGGGGGGACGCCGGCGCCGGCGCAAGCATGGAGGCGGGGCGCATCCCGGTCACGAACATGCGCCTAGTCGCTCGGGGCGCGGTCGCGGGCGGGGTGCTGCCTTCGTGGGTCCCATGGACCACAGCTATCGTAACAACCTGTCCGGCGGCGGCAACGGCCCGGGCGGCGGCAACAGCCGTTTCCGTACCGGACCGATGATCAGCGGCTCGGCAGGATTTTTCCAGCACGCCGAGGTCGAGCCGCTGCCGGCACGCGAGGACGCCAGCACCCGTATCTTTGCCTTCATCGATGACCTCTTCTTTCGTACCAAGGTGCAGGAGACCGCTCGGAAGCTCAACGTCAAGGTGGAGTTTGTCAAGAGCGACAAGGAAGTGCTGGCCCACATCCAGGCCAATGAGGAGCAGCCTTCGCTGATCATCTTCGACCTCAATAACGCCGCCGTTAAGCCGCTAAGCATCATTCCCAAGCTGAAGACTCGCTTGAAGAAGGGAACCTCCATCGTGGGCTTCTTGTCGCACGTGCAAGGCGACCTGAAGGTGAAAGCGCTGGAAGCCGGATGCGACGCCGTCATGCCGCGTTCGGCCTTTTCCCAGAACTTACCCCAGTTGTTACGACGGCACGGCGCCAGCCAGGAATCTCTGGAAGAGGCACCGGGGCAGCCGCAGGCGTAAGCATCCAAAATCCCCAGTAAGCGATCTTGGAAGCAACAGACCAGCAGCGACACTGAATCCAAAGCTGAGGGCCACTCATGTCGCTCACGCGTGCTCTTGAGGAGCAGGAAGTTTCGTCCGAACTGCGCCGCATCTATGGCGAGGTGCGGACCAGCCTCGACCTGCCTTTCGTACCGACATTGTTCAAGCTGTTGGCCGGAACGCCCGAGTATCTCAAACTGATGTGGGACGATCTTAGCCAGGTAGCGTGCTCACGCGAGTTTCACGGCGCCGCACGCGCGCTGGAAGAGTTTGTACGCTCGCTGGTCGTCAAAGGGGGGTGGCGCTTTTCTGATCCGCGCAAGGTGCTGGCAGCACAAAAATTCTCGTTGGACGACATGGACGTGATCGGCAATCTGCCCCCCGTGTTCACGCGCACGCTGTGCCAGATGTCGCTGTTTTCGCGCCTGATCCAGCTTGGTTACGCCGGAGGCCAGCGCGGACGAGTCAGCGAAGCGCGGCAAGCTGCGGCACTAGCCAGGGTCATGTCACTGAATATCCCTAACGAGCGCGACGCCGGGCTCCGCGTGTGGCTCATCTATGTCGACATAAAGAAGGCCACCGGAGCACGCCATGTGCTCAGCCTCTTCCGAGTTCTGTCTCCTTTTCCCGGCTATCTGGCTTCTGTGTGGCTGGACAGCAAGAAAGTCATGGCGGACGCCGGCTTTTCCCAAGCTCGCGATCAAGTCGGCAAACGTGTGCAGGGCTTGGGGTTTGGTCTGCCAGTGAACGACCATCGCGCCGCCGGTAAGCAGATCGAGCCTGCGCGCTGGCGCGAGGTGGAAGAAACCGTGGATGGCATCGCGCGAGTGCTGCCGCTATTCACCCTGCTCTCGGCAGTATGGCAGCGGTCGGTGGCGCATTTGCAATCGGCGGCAGCGTAAAGACTTCAGTCGCCAGTTGCGAGCTGTCAGTTGCCAGACGGCAGCACGCTAGTTACCCTACCATTGCAATGCAATGAGTGCCTTCAAGCGACCACTCCCTGAGACCGTTCCTGATTGCGAGTTCTGCGAGATCATCCGCGGTGAATCACCGTCAAAAAAGGTCTACGAAGATGATCGGGTTTATGCGTTCGAGGACGCACGACCGCAAGCGCCCACGCATGTGCTGATCATCCCCAAAAAGCACATTGTTGACCTGAAGCACGCCGCGGCAGAAGACGCTGAGATCATTGGCTACTGTCATCTCATCGCGGCCAAGATCGCGCGCGAGCGGCAGATCGAAGACGGCTATCGCACCTGTTTCAATGTAGGTCCGAAGTCCGGCCAGTCGGTCTTTCACCTGCACCTGCACCTTCTGGGAGGACGGGTGCTGCGCTGGCCGCCGGGATAGTTCAGAGGACGGATTACACGAGAGCTGTGGAGCACAAGAATCGTGGCATGAGATGCCGTCTCCGGAAAATCACTATCACGTTGGAAGACGGTGTTGCCCGCTGGGTCGCGCTTGGAGGCGGCCAGGCAGGACACTAGCGTCTCACGTCTACTGACGTACATTTTGCAGGAGCAGATGAGTGAGGATCAGTACAGACCTGCTATGCGCCGAGCCTTGGGCCGAAACCCTTTTGAAGAGTGATAGCCCCTATGTGTCGCGGGAGGAGGCTCGTGACCGCGCCCGTCTCCGTTGACACCAGCGTCCCTTGCGTGGTCTTTCTTCGTGAGCCCGATTCTCTTGTCCAATGATGCGGCACTCGACGGCACGCACTAAGGCTAGTCGAGCCTAACCAAGAAGACGGCGCCCTCTTCAGAGCGGGTGTTGCGCACGACTTCTTCCGCGCGGGCGCGTTCATCGCCCAACACCCGCACTCGCACCCACCACTCTCCAGCAGGACTGAGGAAATCCAGCACCTTGGCCGTCTGATAACGTCGGGAAAGGCGGTCACCCATCTCTTCCGCCGCGCGCTGCTCGTGGAAGCCGCCGATCTGCACGCACCAGCGCCCACCGCTTTCGAGCGGAGCCGGCGTTTGGAGAAGCTCCACTTTGACCAGCGCTGTTCCCCGCCGCCATACGTCAATCGCCTTGGCAGCCGCCAGCGAAAGATCGATGACGCGGCCCTCGACGAAGGGACCACGGTCGGTGATGCGCACCAACTCCGAAGTTCCCGTGCGCAGATTGGTCACGCGGACCACCGAGTTGAGCGGCAGGGTGCGGTGCGCAGCCGTCATCGCATTCATGTCGTAAATCTCGCCGTTGGAAGACTGCCGGCTGTGATAGGGCGATCCATACCAGCTTGCGGTACCTGTCTGGGTGAAGAGGGGAGCCGCCTTGGGCGGGGCGGACGTGGCAGGCGGTGCAACTTTTTGGGGCGCTGCGGAGGATGGCGCTGCAGCCTCAGGGCTGATCGGCGGCGGCGGGGCCGGCATGCGGACGGTGGCCGGCCGCTTCTCGCCACAACCAGCCACCAGCACGAATGCCAGCAGCAGGGTAAGCCGGATCAGGGCTTTGGCTGCCGCTGCTGGTCCATGCGATTGGCGAGCTTGCTTAGCTTTTCGGCGGCCAAACGTAATCCGCGCGACGACTGGTCGCGCAGCGCGGGCACGACTTCCTTGTCGAGATAGTCGATGACCTGCCGCAGTTCCTCTTGAATGCGGCGCTCGGTTTCCCCCAACTTGCGACCGATCCGGCGTCCAGTGTCCTCCATGCGCGAAGTTCGGCTGCTGGAGTCCTTTTCCAAGTTGCTCCACCTCAGGTGTAGACGCGAGTGCCAGGCGCAGAAATTATCGCCGCCCTTACCCCGTCGGTCAATTGCTCGGGCCCCTGGGAGCCAAACCCGGTAATGCAAACCTGTGTTCTCCTGTTGCTTCTAACCATTCATTGCTCCTCAGTCCTTCTTCTATAAAGGTAGAGAGGATGGTTGTTGCCGCAATCACGCGAAGTGCACTGTTGGTTCTGATCTGTGCTGTAGCCGGCTGGGGACAGGCAAAGCCGGAGGAGGCGAAGCAGTGTCCAGTCCAGGCGCAGCACCAGGCGGAGGTTTTGCCTTCGGCGGCAGCTCAGCCGGTGCGGCCGCAAGAGCCTCAGGCTCCGCCTCCATACCGGGCACTCAGCAAGAGCGAGAAATTTCAAGTTTTCGTCCGATATACGTATTCACCTTACACCTTCCTGGGCACGACCTTTGACGCCGGGCTGACGCAGGCTAGCGGCAATTGGTATTCCTACGGTGGAGGTATGGAAGGTTATGGCAAGCGCTTCGGCGCGTCGCTGGCGGACAACGAATCAGGAGCCTTCTTTGGGCGCTTTCTCTTTCCCGTTCTATTGCGCGAGGACCCGCGATATCTGCGCTCGACCGGCCATAGGACCCTGCCACGCGCTGGTTACGCGCTCAGCCGTGTGCTGGTGACGCGCGCCGATAGCGGAGAACAGCGACCGAATCTCGCGCTCATCTTGAGTGCGTTCGCGGCCGCAGGCTTGGCCAACGCATATTATCCCCGTGAGGAGCGGGGCTGGAGTGAGACCGCGGCACGCGCCGGCGGCAACCTGCTGACCGTGGGCAGCACGAACTTGCTGCGCGAGTTCTGGCCCGACATCCGGCAGAGATTGAAGCGGCACGAACCCAAAGCCATCCAGAAGATCGAGCAGAGTCCCCGTGTCACCAAAATCGAACGAATCATGATGGGCCCCAGTGCCCCACCGCAGTGCCCTCTTACCGAGAGCCAGCCAGAGCAGATCACAAATCGCTAACCACGACGTCACGTATCACTGCAGCGCGGCGTAGAATGCCTGCGATGAAAGCTCGCACGCTGTTTTTCTGCGCATTGGCGGCAGCAATGGCCACCTGCGCTGCGTGTACGGTCTGGAAAGAGAAGCCGGCGACTTCCTGGTCGCGCGCAACAAGCGCAGAGCATTTCGAGCGGCTGATGTGGCGCGACGTCAAGGAAAAGCACTGGACGGACGTCGAAGGGCACCTGGCTCCAACGTTTGTTTCGATCTATCCCGGCGGGACTCGCGATCGCGCCGCGACCATCGATTACCTCAAGTCACTGTCGCTAAGCGATTACACGTTGGGCGACTTCAATACCACCAGCAATGGCGCCGACATGGTGGTCACCTATGTGGCGCAGGTCACGGGGACGTGCAATGGCCGACCGTTGCTGTCCGGGCCCATCCACATGATGACCGTATGGCAGCAGGTAACGAACGGGTGGGTGGCAATTGCGCACAGCGGGACACCGGCGAGCAGTGCCCGCTAAAATGCGCTCCGTCTTCATGAAAACCCCAGAAACCATCCCGATAGCGGCGGAGCGCCGCAAGTTCCGGCACAAGCTTCTCCGCTGGTGCGATCGCAGTCGTCGGCAGCTTCCCTGGCGTGCCGACCGTAACCCGTATCACATCTGGATCTCTGAAATCATGCTGCAGCAGACGCGAGTGGCTGTGGTATCTGAACGCTACCCCAAGTTCCTGGCGCGCTTTCCTAATGTGAAACGGCTGGCGGCAGCAAAGCCGCAAGAAGTGCTCGCCGCGTGGAGCGGCCTGGGATATTACCGGCGCGCTCGCGCGCTGCATGCCGCCGCTCGGCAAATCATTCAGCACGGCGCCGGATTTCCGCGGACCGCGCAGGAGTGGGCCGCCCTTCCCGGGATTGGCCGTTACACCGCGGCGGCGGTCGCCAGCATCGCCTTCGGTCAGCCATGTGCGGTGGTGGACGGCAACGTCGAGCGCGTGCTTGCTCGTCTTTTTCGCGTGCCCAAGAAGAATGTATGGCGGGTGGCCAAGGAGCTGCTGGACCGGCGCCGGCCCGGCGACTTCAACCAGGCGATGATGGAACTGGGAGCAACCGTCTGTTTGCCGCAGGCGCCGCTGTGCGACGACTGTCCGGTCTTCGCCTGGTGCCAGACGCGCGGTGTGGGGGCGCCGTCCCCGAGATCGTTGCGTCACAAGAAAAAGGTCGCATACCGCCTGGCGGTTCGCAACCATGCAGTCTTTCTCGTCCAGCGAGAAAACCGTGCCCGTTTGATGGCAGGTATGTGGGAGCTGCCGCAATCCCAAGCTGGAGTAGGGGTGCCCGCGTTTCGCTTGCGGCACGCAATCACTGATACCGACTATCAGGTGAGCGTTTATCATGCGGACACGGCGAATGGGCATCGGGGGCGTTGGGTGAAACTTTCGGAGGTACAAAGGCTCCCCTTGACTGGGCTCACACAGAAAATCCTCCGGCGATCGAACCTCATCTAAGGGCTGGGGGCCAAGGATGCCTGCTCTGACCGCCGGAACTGCGGCACCGGAAATCAATCTACCTGATACCAAAGGGACGAAATTCTCGCTTGAGCAAGCGCT
>DASQXC010000439.1:0-4927 GCA_035639935.1 Terriglobales bacterium | reverse complement strand
ACTGCCAGAACGCCGACTTCCGTCAAATATTGAAGCCTTTGTTGGGGTGGGCGGCCCATTGGGCCTGGTACGAGTGGCCCGCGAGCCGTTGGCAGGCGCACGGACAACAGAAGAAGCCTCCCCATTTTCCCCATCAGCCGTGGCTAACGTCTGAGTGCCGACTGACTGCAGCGCCAGCCGGTCCGCAGCTTCCTGGTGCCGCTTCACTCTGGCCTCTTTGGCGAGGTGAACGATGTAATCTGAAATACGCCCCACTGCTCGCGGTACATGCCCGAAGCTGGGGAAGTCGTTAATGTCGACTATGACGGGACCATTACTCGTCTCGAGCACGTCTAAGCCGTAGATGTCCAGGCCGAAGACCTCGCCCGCGCGCCGCGCCAACTGAAGCCACTCTGGCTTAAGGGGAAGGAGCCGGCTCGCCACTTGCACCCTGGGATGAAGCGGCGATTCCCTCGCCACGGCAAAAACATCCCTGCCTATCACATATAGCTTAATGTTATATCCTTGATTATCGACATAACATTGCGCCAGGAAGAAGCGAAGCCCCGGCCTGCATTTCTTTAATGTGGTGAGTTGAGTGGGATCGTTCACTAGGTAGAGGCCATGACCGGAGCTGCCATTGGTCGGCTTGACGACTATGGGGTAATCTTCCGGCGGGATCTTTCTGATCAGCAGCGGATCGACAACAAAGTAACTGCGGGGAAAAGGTAATCCGCGGGCATAGGCATATGCGGCACACAAGCTCTTGTCCCGCACCAACCTGATTGAGGCCGGGTTGTTGATCGTTGGAATGCCTACCGCAGCCGCGGCTTCCAGGATTCGTAGCCCAGGGCCGTCTGACACGGTTTTCAAAACGTATGCGTCGTAAACCTTCTGGCTCAGATCACACAAGGAGGTGACGGTTTTGGAAGGCTCCAGTATGTCAACGTCGTGGCCCCAATCGAGGAGTCGGCGCGCGATGACCGTAGGCATAGATTCGCGCCGATATTTGTCTTCAAGGATGAAGCAGAAGCGCATCTTGCACTTCTCGGCGACACTCCGACACGTCAATCATCACCCCCAGCCTGGCCTGGCCGGCGCGATCTCGCCAGCGCTTGCGAAGTGTCGCCCGTCTTCTGCTCACGCACTAACACCGATTGATGACTTGATGCCGGTTCGAAACCCTGGGCCAATCCGACAAAAGTAGTAACCCAAAGGTCTAGTCCGACATTGCTAATACAATCTCCGCGACTGCCGGGCAGCGAAAGGTCCTTGCTCAAGGGTGCAAACATGCGGAATTTTCATGGGCGCTGTCGCTCTTCGGTAAGGTGTGCGCGGGGCGCGTAATCTTCACAGCCGTGCGCCGAAGAGGAGCGCTCGGAAGCGGCGCGATGTTGGCTATATAGCCCTTTTAACAGGCGGAGGACAATCGGTCAGGATGGTGAGTCCAAAAGGGTTAGTCCAATCGGCTAATCCCTGAGCAGATCCACATGTCAGTCACGGATGCCCAACGATGTTCTGGTCTGGGTCTGCGGCACCGTCATTTCCTGCTGTGCACCCGCTGAGACTCAGGTGCCGCCGTTGGGAACCGGCGAATGACTCCGCCAGCAAGATGCGCTTCCACTTCCACCCGCTGCCTTTCAACGTGAGGCAGGTCCAAAGAAGGCGGGGGTGTCGGTTGGTTTTTCAATTCCGTGCGTGCTGGTGCGTTTTGAGTGCAGGAAGTGAGCGCGAGAGAACTGCCCTGAAGTGGGCATGAACACATTGCTCTTCGATTCTTTGGTTCGCGGAAGAGGGCGAGGACGAAAAAAGGCCCTGACAGGGGCAGCGTTCTAACCAACTGAACTATGTCCCCGCAGTTGCGAGACTTCCAGTATAGCAGGCGCAGGCGCATGTCGTGGGCGTCTTGCGGGCCCATTCGCTCAAGCTTCGCTCAGACTGCTCAGGGCAGGCTGCCGAAATCCCGAGCGCAGCGAGGGACCTTTCGATTCTAACGAGGCCGCGCTGCGATTGTCCACAAGCCAAGCCGGCTAGGGCTGGCCCACAGATGATGCTCTTTCAGGGTAAAGCCGTTCGAATTCGGGGTCGCCGTGCAGCAGTTCGAGATCGGGGTCGCGACGCGCCCAATCCGGGTCCTTAAAACCGGCCTCCCAGGCCTTGCGCAGGGCCTCCAAGGCTTCCCGCTTCTTCTTCATCGAGCAGAAGGTGCAGGCTGCGTTGTAAAGCACGGTTGCCTCATTCGGGCGCAGGGTGATAGCGAGATTCGTCTCGCGAACTGCCTCATCAACGCGATTCATCTCGGCGTAATTCCCCGCCAGAAGAATGCGAGCGCGAGCGTCCTCGGGTACTTGTTTAAGGTGCCGTTCGAGCGCCGTGGTAAAGCGTTGCCTCATATTGCGACGCGCATCCTCTTTCCCCAATGCCCCGAGAGAATTCATGATAGGCACATAGACGTTGTAGTCGTCGCCGCTGGCTTCTATGGCCGCATCGGCCAAATTTGCGACCTCCTGATAGCGGCCGGCGGAAAACAGCGTGCGCATGAGGATGTAGTAAGCTCCCTCGGAATCGCGTTTTCGCTCAATGGCCTTCTGAACAACCGCCACGGCTTCATCATACTTGCCATTCGCGTATAGGATCCACGCCTGCGCGACCTGCACCTCAGGCAGATCGGGCCGCAGCACGACGGCGCTCTCCGATGCCTTCATGGCGCGCTGCATCCAGACCGGATCGCGTCCGTAGTTATAGTGATTCTGGGCGCAAACGTTGGCGATGGCGGCGTAAGCCAGCGCGAAGTTCGGGTCCAAAATGGCTGCGTTTTCGAACATCTGCAGAGCGAATTCCAGGTCCTGGCGCTGCAGACGGCGAGCGTAGCTCTTGCCCCGCAGATAGAGGTCATAAGCCTGCAGGTTGTCGGTCGGTTTGGTGGCGATCGCTTCCTGCTCTTGCGGGGATAAAGTGATGCGCAGAGCTTGCGCAATCTTGCTGGCGATTTCGTCCTGGACCTCGAAGACGTCCTTCATCTCGCGGTCATAGCGCTCGGACCAGATGGGAAAGTCCGTGCTGGTGTCCACGAGTTGGGTGTTGATGCGCAGCCGGTTGCCGGCGCGGCGCAAGCTGCCGGCCAGGACATAAGCTGCTTTCAACTGTTGGCCGATCTGCGCAGGCGTGACCTGCCTGTCGCGGTAGGCCAGCACCGTGGGACGCGAAAAGATGTTCAGGCCTTTTATCTTGGAAAGCTCCGTGATGATGTCTTCCGTGATGCCGTCGCGAAAGTACTCATCCTCCTTGGCCCCGCTGAGGTTCTCGAAATAAAGGACAGCAACCGATTTTGCGCCCGGCTTGCCCCGCGAATCGCCGACAGCAGCGCGCTTCTGGCCGGAGTCGATATCACGCTTCAGACGCACGAGGTCAGTCTTGAGGTCGGTGGCAGTCTGATAGCGGAGATTCCGGTCTTTTTCCAGCACCTTGTCTACAATTCGCCCCAGTTCAGGCGGCACTACGGGATTCACTTGGCCGATGGGAACTGGGTCGCGGTTCAGAATCGCTTCATACACGACAGCCGATGTGTCGCCCTGAAAGGGCAGAAGGCCGGTCGCCATCTGATACAGAACTGTCCCCAGTGAGAACAGGTCGGTGCGGGCGTCGGTAAGTTGCCCGCGTGCCTGTTCGGGTGACATATAGGAAACCGTGCCCAACGCTGTGCCCGGCGTGGTGAGATCTTCGGGCTGACCCATGGTCTCCATCTGCGAGTCAGCGCCAACTACCGGGCTCGTCGGCCGCAGGGCCTCCATTTTGGCCAACCCAAAGTCGAGAATCTTCACCTGCCCGCGTGGGGTAACGAATATGTTCGCCGGCTTGATGTCGCGGTGCACGATTCCCTTGGCGTGGGCAGATTCCAGGGCGTCGGCAATCTGGATCGCCAGGCCGAGCAGTTGTTCGATTTCGAACGGATGCCGGCCAATCATCTGCGCCAGCGACTGGCCCTCCAGCAGTTCCATCACAATGAAGTGCTGCCGCTCATGCTGCTCAATCGCGTAAACAGTGCAGATATTTGGGTGATTGAGAGCGGAGGCGGCGCGGGCTTCCCGCTGGAAGCGCTCCAACGAATGCGCGTCCTGTGCCAGGTCATGCGGCAAGAATTTCAGCGCAACCCGGCGTCGGAGACGTGTGTCTTCAGCTTCATACACCACGCCCATGCCACCACTGCCGAGCTTGCGAACCACGTCATAATGAGAGACGGTGTGCCCAATAACGGACTCCATGATTGGCGAAGCCTAGTAGCAAAGCGGACACTCGTCAAGCGATCGATGCTCTGCAGGAATCCTCACACAACCCGATCCAGGAACCCGCGAATAGCTTTGCCCGCGAGCTCGGGCTGTTCGAAGACCGCGTAGTGTCCGGCATGAGGGATGACCTCGAGCCGGCTGTGTGCGATTTGACGCTGCATGAATTCGGCTTCGCTCAGCGGGGTGAGCGTGTCTTCGGCGCCGACCATCACCAGGGTGGGAACGTTAACAGGTTTCAGGTCGGCGACGGAATCGGGCCGTGCCGCCATCCCGCGTTGCACCGCCGCGATGCCTGCCACGGACATCTCGAGCATCATCTTGCGGGCGCTGTCGACCAGGTCGGGGCGGGTGGTGCGAGTAGTGTCGCCCAGAAGTTTGGGAAGCATGCTGTCGATGAAGGAGGCTGTGCCATGCCTCTCTACATCATCGGCTGCCCTCAAACGGTTGGCGCGGCCCTCGTCGCTATCGGCTCCCGCGCGCGTATCACATAGGACGAGGCCGGAGATGCGCTCGCGGTGCCGCCTCCAGAACTCGAACAGCACGTACCCACCGATGGAAACGCCCGCGAAGACGGCTCTGGCCACGCCGCAAACCTCGCAGAGCCGCAGCAGGTCGGCGGCATGCTTTTCCATGGTGGCGGGGCCAGCGCCGGGACTGGAACC
>DASQXC010000438.1:0-3469 GCA_035639935.1 Terriglobales bacterium | reverse complement strand
CTGCCAGCGTTGTCGATCTTAATAATCCAATAATTTACGCTGTTGACCTATGGTCCAGCCCGGGAGGAGCGGCCATCCGTGTGAAAATCATTTTTCAGCTTGAGGAAAGAGCTATCTTCTTTCAGCTTGAGGTAAAGAGCTATCTTCCCCCATCTACGCCGGGCTAACCGAAATTCACCTTCAGGCAGCCCGCAGTTCGCGATCCATCGGGTGCCGGCGATCCTGCTGCTGTTGCTGCGCGTCGGTGGCTCTGCCGATCTCTGAGTTGATCTCTCCACCCAGGAGGATCACAAAACCGGTGATGTAAAGCCAGAGCAGCAGGATGATCATCGCCCCCAAGCGATCCATACGTTTTGCTGTACGAATTGAAGAAGGCCAGGTACAGCTTGAAGCCAAATGAAAACCCAAAGCCGGCATATCAGGCCGAGAGCCGAGCATGGAGTGATCTAGTGCCATTCCGGTTCGTGAAGCGCTGGCGTTTGTCCCTCCGTCACCTTTCTTTTCTTTTTTATTCTCAGATGCCCCATCGCGCTGCCAGGCTCGCCGTACCTAAGCTGATTGAAAAGCTCTCGACATCACTGCTGGCCTGACAGCTGGCTGGGAGACGGAAATATCAACCGCGGCTCCAGCCACGGCGCTCTGACCGGCGATTGTGAATCGAGCATCGTCGGCGCTCTTTTTGGCTGTTGCCAAGTGGCAGCAGGAATCGAAAGTAGGAAAGGGCACCCCTGAATACGATGAAGCATCGAATCAATACTGCAATAAGTGACCGGGAATACTGACAGGAGAAGACACATGACTGCATTTCGCAACGAGTCGGCGCTTGGCCTGCATCGTCAGACCATCGCGGCACTGTTCCGCGATCCCAGCGATGCGGAAAGAGCCATTTCGGAACTGAGCGGAGCCGGTTTCTCGAAGAAGGACATAGGGGTGGCGCTGTCGGATGGAGCTACGGACTCAGGAAAGAAGAGCTCGAGTGGCTGGGCACAGCGCCTCCAAGGCATGTTCTCGCCGCATGAGCGCGACGAATACCACAGCCGCGACCCTCTCGATGTTTTGGCCCATATGGGGGTCCCAGAAGAGGACCGGCCCTATTTCAAGAATGCTCTCCAGCGTGGGGGCGTGCTCGTCAGCGTCAACACAGGGGGGCGTACCCAAAAGGCTTTGTCAATCCTGAAGAACTGCAAAGGGATGACCTCAGAAAGCCAAAGGGGAGAAGAAGGCCAAAGGGGAGAGTTCTCGCGGGAGGCGAAGCTTCAGACAGCGATGCCGCAGACCAAAGATATTGGCGAGCATCACATCCAGCTAATGGGTGAGAACCTGCGAGTGAACAAGGAACGAATACAGCGTGGCGCCGTCACTCTCAAGAAGCGGGTTGTATCCGAGCGTCAAAACATAGAGGTGCCGGTCAGTCACGAAGAGTTAATCATCGAACGCAAGCCCGCTGACGGGCGAGAGGCCACGCGAGCTGAGTTCGAGGACGGAAAGGAAATCAAGATACCACTGACGGAAGAGCGTGTGCGAGCCGAGAAGCGGCCAGTGGTGCGAGAGGAGGTAATCGTCGGCAAACGGCAAGTGCAGGAAACCAAGAAAGTCGGCGACGAAGTGCGCCACGAAGAGTTGGACGTTGACAAGGAAGGCAACGTTCCGGGGGACTCAATCCAGATCCAAAAACGTGCTTGAGATGGCGATTGGGAAGGGCGGCTCGCCCCGGAAGCCGCCCCCAGTTCCTAAAAGTTCCGCGACCCGGTCCGGCCCTTATTTCGAAGCCACGTGCTGTGGCCACCAAATCAGTACATCAACAAATTTAGAGAAGTGTATTAGCGTTGGCGAGTGGGGTAGCGTAAGGCCCAGTGGCGCTGTCATCGTATTGGCCTCAATTTCTGCGTTTGCAGCCTGCAGCGGCCAGGGCACGTGGTGAATCGCGGTTCGGTAAACCCGCCTGCCCGAGACGGCATACAAGCAATACCGCTCTGTCAAGAAGCGCTCCAGTGATTCGCGAGGTGACTGCCATGGCAGCAAATCGGAGGTGGGGCAATAGGTGGCGCGGAACTCTGGCGCTTGGCGAGCCTGGAGACGCCGCGAGTGATAGCGAATCTGCTGTTTGTGCCACTCAACGGAAATGCGAGCTCTGTAATATGGCAAGGCATACAGTACTCTGGCCGCCACCACGGCTGAGAGATTAGTTGCGTCCAGGCTGAAGAAATACACTCCGGACACACCGCCATAGACAACGTAGGTGCGAACATTGATTTCAGCAAAATGCGAGATGCCGGGCAAAGCCAGAAAACCCGGCGGGCGCAGTCCCCGAACCGAAAACGGAGTGACCGCGAGATATGCCTGCCCATCCCATAGATCGAGTTCGAGGGGCTGAGGGACGCACGCTCGCAGCGCAGCCGGATGCAACCTCCAATGTGCGAACAGCAGATCGTGCCATTGTTGTCTCATGACCCACGGGCCTCTTGGCGGCGGGAAGGGGCGGTGTTCGTGGAATCGTAGGATCTCGCGTGCAGTCATGCTCGAAAAGTCGAAATCTCTAGTAAGGAGGCACGCCTTTCCGTGGTGCCGCAGGGCAAAATCAAAGACTTATATGCCGCTATTGTCGAGTCAGATACTCTGCCGTAACTAGTCAGTATACTGTCCAATCCTCAGGGATACTCCTTCCGGTCTGGCACTTTGGTAATGTGTAAAGGAAGCTGCTTGCACCGAATTGGCTGCGCGTTATGGCGCCTCGCTGGGGCAAAATGTCAATGCCTCACCGGCTTCTATGCACCTGCTCCTGCTCTCGCACGACCTGGAGACCGTCGCCGCATTCCGCCGAACTAGCGGCGAAATGGGCATTCACCTTTATCTTTGCGAGGAATGCCAGGATGCGCGGAGCGCCCTGCGGGAGCACCGCTACGACGCGGTGGCGATAGATTGCGACGATACGTACGGCGGACGCAGCGTGCTGAAATCCGTGCGCCAGGGGCGGGCCAACCGCTCCGCGGTGGTGCTCGCCATTCTGAACGGGGACACCCACGGCGCTGACGCGTTGGATATGGGCGCCAACCTCGTGCTCAGCAAGCCTGTCTCTTGCGATCTTGCCCGCCAGGAGCTCCGCCGCCTGCGCGCCTTGGCTGGCAAGGACGAGCGCCGCTGTCCCCGCTACCCCGCCGAGGGCGTCGCCTACGTGAGCTTTGGAGGGACCATCGACCGTCGCGCCGACATGGTCAATCTCGCTACAGGTGGCATGGGATTGCGGCTGCACGACCCGGTTGGGGAAGACGAGATCCTCCGAGTACGCTTTCAGTTGCCCGGTACCACGACGCTGATCCAGGCGCAGGGCGAGATTGTCTGGACCGATCCTCAAGGCGGCGCCGGCATCCGCTTCGTCAGCCTTTCTGGCAATTCGCGCATGGAATTGGAGAAGTGGATCCAGGCCCGAGCCCGGGCGGGGGCCCACTGACGGGATTTCACCTATAATTGC
>DASQXC010000437.1:0-3151 GCA_035639935.1 Terriglobales bacterium | reverse complement strand
CGCGCGCCGATACTTCGCCTCCGGTCCGCAGGAACGGGCAAGTGCGGTTGGAGCTGGAACGCGGGCGCAAAGGCTGGAAGATCGTGGACCTTAACCCACGGAATTTCTTCTCCTAAGCTACCTATGAAACGCGACTACCCTGACCGGCCGATCGTGGGCGTGGGTGCGGTCATCATCGAGAGGGGAAGGGCGCTGCTCGTGCGCCGCGGCAACGAGCCCCTGAAAGGCGAGTGGTCGATCCCCGGCGGAGTCGTAGAACTCGGCGAGACACTGCGCGAGGCGGTCGCCCGCGAAGCCAGGGAAGAAACCGGGCTGGAAGTTGAGGCTGGCGAAGTGCTGGAAGTCGTAGACCGCATCATGCGCGACCCCGAGCGCAAAGTCCAATACCACTACGTGCTGGTGGATTTTCTGTGTCGCCGGATTTCCGGCGAGGCCCGCCCCGAAGCTGATGCCAGCGAGCTGCGCTGGGTGACTTTGGCCGAATTGCCCGATTTCCCGATTGGTGATCCGGCCGCGGCAGTAGTTCGTAAGGGATTAGAGAACAGAACGGCCCGCGACTGAGCTGGTCGCGGGCCGCCGGTAGTCTGTTGGGATTGGCCTGAGGCGGTCACTCTATCAACGGTGGCCCCTGACAAGCTCCCGAACTACTGGAAGTTGCGAGGAAGTTAGAGCGAATCGCCCTAAGCCTCAGCCACCTCACCTGGTCTACTATGACAATCTGAATTGTTCACTGGACCACCTCCTTTCCGGTGTAACGTCACACTATTACATCCGCAATCCCGAGGTCAAATGCGGCTCCCCGGAAATTCTTCGCCCGGTTGACAAAGTGGGCACCAGATGCGGCTAGTAAGGATTACCCAGATGGCTGTTAACCAGTGTGGTTCCCCGGGCCTGGATCGAAGCCCGGAAACGGTTTTCGAGGCCAAAATCTGGCGGTGACCCACCCTAGCCGGTGCTCTCGGGTGGCGATTTTTAGCTCCGCTTGAGATCGGCGGTGAAACAAGCAGGCCCAATACTCGACCCGGAGCGAAGCCGGATCGCTTGGGGCGCGCTCGCTAGCGCTGTCGGGCCCGGTGCTCCTTCAAAATACAGCGGTCCATAACCACGAAGATGCCGGCCTGACGTGCCTTTTCAGCCGCCGGCTCATTAATCACGTCTTCCTGCATCCAGACGGCCGGCAGCTTCAGGGCAATCGCCTGGTCCACCACCTCGGGCACGAACTCCGGCCGCCGGAAGATGTTCACAATGTCAATCTTCTCCGGCACCTCCATCAGCGAGGGGTACGCCCTCTGGCCCAGCGAGCTTTGGATGTTAGGGTTAACAGGGATAATGCGGTAACCCTGCTGTTGCATGTACAGCGAGACACCGTGGCTCGGCCGCAAGGGTTTGTTCGAAAGTCCCACGACGGCAATAGATTTCGCTCTTTTCAGCAGATCACCGATGGGATCAGAACCGCTGCCCGGCAAAGTGGCACCCTGGCACTTGGAGTCATAGTATGGGATGCTCCGGAGTCCCACACTAGGTGCAAAATCCCGATAACCCTTTCCATTCTCGCCAGTCCAACACCACGACGGCAAAGACCCTACGCTTGGCAAAAAAGGCCCCTTCGGCTTCGCTCGGGGCACGCTCCGGGTGGTGCCCTGCTGATCGAACTTTCTACCGCCCTTCGGCGTACTTTGGAGTATCTTCATGCGCATGTTGCTGGACATCTTCGCCCAGACGCTGCGCACCCTGTGGGCGCATAAGCTGCGTTCCTTCCTGACCATGTTTGGGATCGCCTGGGGCGTAGGTTCGCTGTTGCTGCTGATCGGGGTGGGCGAAGGCTTCCGCACCGGCAATCGCAAGCAATTGGAGACTTTTGGCAAGAACATTATTTTCTTCTTCGGTGGACGCGCGCCGGCGGTCGAAGGCAGCTTTTCGTCCTCCAAGTGGTTCAACCTGACCTACGACGACTATCTCGACATCAGGCGCGAAGCCAAGCTGGCGCTGAATATCTCGCCGCTGATCGCGCGCGACGACATCCGAGCCGTCAGCGAATATACGAGCACCAATGGCCAGGTTTCGGGCGTGCCGCCCATATACAACCAGGTGCGCACCATTCCATTGCAGGTCGGGCGCTGGATTACCGACCAGGACAACGAGGAACGACGCCGCGTCTGCGTCTTGGGCCGCGAGATGACCAGGAACATGTTCCCCGGCCGGCCTGCGGTGGGCAACACCATCCTGCTCAATGGCGTGCGTTTTCAAGTCATCGGCGTGCTCTCCATGATCGGCCGCGAGGAGCAGAACGCCACCAACATCCGCATCTTCGTCCCGTTCAATACTATGCGCGAACTCTTCCCGTTGAAGGGAGAGAACTCCAAGGACGGGAATGCCATCTCGTTCATCAATTACCAGCCGCGCAGCTTCGAGGAGAACGAAGCGGCCAAGGCCGAGATGCACAGGATCGTGGCCCGCAACCACGGCGGCTTCGACCCCAAGGGCAAGGACATCTGGGAAGAATGGGACACGGTCAAGAACCAGAAGACCATGGGACAAATTTTTGACGCCATGGACTGGTTCCTGGGCGGAGTCGGGCTGGTGACGCTGGCGCTCGGCGCCATCGGCATCATCAACATCATGCTGGTGGCGGTGACGGAGCGCACGCGTGAGATCGGCCTGCGCAAAGCCCTGGGCGCGACCAATGCCAACATCTTATTTCAATTCTTCCTTGAAGGTGCGTTCCTGACGGTGCTCAGCGGCGCCATCGGTGTGGGCGGAGCGATGTTCGTCATCAAACTGCTCTCACGTGTACAAATGCCGCCGGGCTTTGATACGCCCAGAATCGTCCCGCTGTCGGCTATTGCCGCCGTGCTCTCGTTGGCAATAGCGGGGATTACCGCCGGCCTCTATCCGGCGCGCAAGGCGGCGATGCTCGAACCCGTGGAGGCACTGCGCCAGGAGTGATCATGACCGCTGATCTGCTACGCGAAGCTTATGGCGCCATGCGGCACAACCGCCGCCGCACCACGCTCACCATGCTGGGCATGGCTTGGGGCATAGCCACGGTCGTGATCCTGCTGGCCTTCGGCTCGGGATTCGAGCGCGCCATCACCCTGATCTTCAGCTCCTGGGGCACGGACATGATCATGGTCTTTCCCGGGCGCACTTC
>DASQXC010000436.1:0-4041 GCA_035639935.1 Terriglobales bacterium | reverse complement strand
CCCGGGAATGGACATCACGAAGCCGACAAGCTCACCAGCATCGAAGGCGCCGATTACCTGACCGCCGACCTTCTGCGCCACCACGAACAGCCGCAGCGGGATCATGTCCGCGTCGGAAAAATTCCAGACCTCTTTCTGCAGCGCGACACAAGCCTTGAGCTCCTCGAGTCCGCTGCATAGCCGCACCTCGACTTCCGCGGCTACCGGTCTTCCTGCGCTTTGGATTGCTGCCAAAGGGCCTCCATTTCGTCGAGGGTTGCGTCTTGCAAGCGCCGCCCGGAATGGCGCAGCTCCTGCTCCAGCCACTGAAAGCGGCGCTTGAATTTGCGGTTGGTCTTCTTGAGCGCTGACTCGGGGTCGAGCGATAGGTAGCGCGCGATATTCACCAGGACAAACAGCATGTCGCCGATCTCGTCTTCCAGGCGCGCCTTTAGCGCTTCCGGCGGCGCCACTGCGCCCGTGTGCGAACCCGCGATGCCGCGCTGCGCCGGACGCGGCACGGGAGCGGGAAAATTCTCCAGTTCGTGGCGGAGTTCGGCAGTCTCTTCTGAGAGCTTCTCGAACAGGCCTTCGACATGCGGCCAGTCGAACCCAACGTGCGCCGCGCGCGAACTGAGCTTATACGCTTCGAGCAACGCCGGGACCGCCGATGAGACGCCCGCCAGCACCGACTCTGGCCTGGTATCGTTTTGCGCAGCCTTACCGCCCCCGGCCTCCAAGCGCTTCCTTTTCTCTTCGGCCTTCAGGGCTTCCCAGTTGCGGAGGACGTCAGCAGACGTCTCCGCCTTCACATCACCGAAAACGTGGGGATGGCGATCCACCAGCTTGTTCGAGAGCCGCTCCAGCACGTCACCGATGGCGAACCGACCTTCCTCCTGCGCCATCTCGGCGTAAAACAATACCTGCAGCAGCAGGTCGCCCAGCTCACTCTTCAGCTCCTCCCAGTCCCGGTTGTCGATTGCCTCAAGGACTTCGTAAGTCTCCTCCAATGTATAGGGCTTGATGGAATCGAATGTTTGCTCGCGGTCCCAGGGACAACCACCGGGCGCGCGCAACCGCGCCATGATCGCAACCGCCCGCTCGAATTTTTCACCCGTAGACATGGAATGACTAATCTAGCAGACGAGCAGTCCAGGAGTCAGCGAGAGGAGGGACATTCAGTGGGTCCGGGAAAGCTCTGTTGCGGAGCGTTTTGCAGGGGCGCGGCTGCCAGCCGCGCCGTAGGACATCCCCTCACAATTGTCATCCCGAGCGAAGCGCAAGCCGAGCTCGCGAGGCAAGCGCGAGTCGAGGACTTGCATTTTTCATCCTCGCAAGCAAACTCCAGATCCCTCGCGACGCGCTCAGTCGCCCGCGTGGCGGGCTCCCTCGCGCTGCTCGGAATGAAAATCATAAATACGTTATAGCGCGCCTAAAGGCACGCGCCTCAGGTGCATTTCCGCTCAAAGCCGCGCGTCCAGTTCATTCCGATACGCGGACTTGCAAGTTGCCTCACGCGAAGTTACAACTAACTTCTGACCCTGACTGCTGGTTCCACTCCGACTTGCAAGTTTCTCGACATGAAATTACAACTGACTCCGGGCTACTGACTCCTGACTCCTGGGTTCGAAATGATTCTCGTCGTCTTTCTCTGGCACATGCACCAGCCCTACTACAAGGACCTGGTCACGGGCGAGTACCGCCTGCCGTGGACGCGCCTCCACGCCCTGAAGGACTACTACGGCATGGTCAAGCTGCTGGACGAATTCCCCAATGTCCACCAGACCTTCAACCTCGTGCCCTCGTTGATCGCGCAGATCCAGGACTACGTCGCGGGTACGGCTCGCGATCCCTTCCTCGAGGTCGCCTCCAAGCCAGCCGCGGAACTCTCGGAGGCGGAACGCCGCTTTGCGCTGCAATACCTGTTTCAGGCCAATCACACCCATATGATCGGCCGATACCCGCGATATCGCGAGCTTTTTCAGCAGTTCCGCAGCACCGGGGAAAACCTGGATCGGGCTCTCAGCTACTTCCGCCCGCAGGATTTCGCCGACCTGCAAGTGCTCTCGCAGATCGCCTGGTTCGACGAATTTTTCCTCGAAGACAAGGAAGTCGCCGAACTGGTGCGCAAGCAGCGCGGCTACTCCCGCGAGGACCAGGTGCTCGCCTTGCGCAAGCAAAAGGAGTTTCTCGGTGAGGTGCTACCAGCGTACGCGGCGGCGGCGCAGCGCGGCAACATCGAGATCTCGACTTCCCCCTTCTATCATCCCATCCTGCCGCTGGTGTGCGACACCGATCAGGGGCGGGTGTCGTCGCCAGGGCTGCCGTTGCCGCAGCAGCGCTTCCGCCATCCTGAGGACGCGGAAGAGCAACTCCGCCGCGGACTGGACCTGCACGAGCACGTGTTCGGAGTGCGGCCCCGGGGCGTGTGGCCGTCGGAGGGGAGCGTGTCGGAGGAGGTTATCGCCATAACGTACAAGCTCGGGGTTAAGTGGATGGCCACCGACGAAGGCGTGCTTGGCCGCTCGGTGGGTTACTTTTTCCACCGTGACGGCGGAGGCCGGCTGCTCAGCGAAGGCGCCGAGAAGCTATACGCCATCTACCGTTATCGGAAGGGGCAGGTCCGGATGGATATGTTGTTCCGCGACCACACGCTCTCTGACTTGATCGGCTTCGTCTATGCGGGCATGCCCGCCGCCGAGGCGGCGAACCATTTGGTCCATCGGATCAAGGAATGCGTGCACGCCATCGGCAGCACACGTCGCGACATCATGGTGCCCATCATCCTCGACGGCGAAAATGCATGGGAATACTATCCACAATCGGGGCGCGAATTCCTGCGCCGCGTCTATGATGCTATCCAGCGCGATCGCGAGCTGGCAGCGGTCACGGTAACTGAGGCCATCGCGCAGCAAACTGCGTTCCCGCTCCTTAAGTCGCTCGTTCCTGGCTCCTGGATCAACGCCAACTTCAACGTGTGGATCGGCGCGCCCGAGGACAATCGTGCCTGGGATTATCTGACCTCCGCCCGGGACTTCTACGCCCGCGAGGCCGGGAGGGCGAGCGAGCCGGCGCGCCGGCTGGCGTTCGAGGAGGTGTTGATCGCCGAAGGCAGCGATTGGAACTGGTGGTACGGCCCCGAGCACCACTCCGCCAACGACCGCGACTTCGACGAGCTGTACCGCAAGCATCTCTCGAACATCTACCAAGCCCTGGGCGCAACGCCACCCGACTACCTGGCCCAGCCTATCGCCGCCGGCGTGGTGCGGCCCTACTTCACGCCGCAAACGGCGTACATCCATCCGCGCATCGGGCGCGCAATGGTGCGCTATTTCGACTGGATCGGCGCCGCCATGTACACCGCCGACCGGCGCTCCTCGTCCATGCACGGCAGGCAATTCCTGCTCGATTCCGTTTACGCGGGCGTGGACGAAGATTTTGTGTACGGGCGCCTTGATTTCATCGGGGACGTTCCGCAGGGTGAATTCGAACTGGTCGTGAATTTGGAACGTGCCGCCTCCGCCGCCAAAAGAGGGGAACGCGAGTTGCGCCTGAATGTCATGATCGTCAACGGCGCTATTGCTGCTTCGACGCTGACCTCGCGAGGGAAAAGCGTTGCGGCGCAGAGCTTGGCTCAGGTACACCTGCTGAAAGTTTTCGAATTCAGCCTGCCCCTCAGCGCGCTCGACGCCACACTGGGCGACACCGTGCGCCTACGCTTCAGCCTCTGGCGGGAGCGGCTGCCCATCGATGCCTTGCCGGTGGAAGGCTGGATCGAGCTGCAGCTACTGCCCGACGAAGAACTGCGCGCGGCGGCGTTTTAGAAAGTGCAAAGTGAAAAGTGGAAAGTGAAAAGTAGCAGCCACAAACGGATGTGTTCCCCTCTTTTCACTTTCCACCCTTGGAGTTTCCACTTACCACTTTCCACAGACCTCTAATTCCGTAAATAATCATCGCGTGCTCCGAGCCCCCGGATTCTACTATCGCGACCAGGAGCTGCATTGCGAAGGGATGCCGCTTTCTGGATTGGCCAAGAAGTTTGGAACACCTCTTTATGTCTAT
>DASQXC010000435.1:0-2146 GCA_035639935.1 Terriglobales bacterium | reverse complement strand
CACCTCCGGAGGGTAGCGGCAGAGATTAGATCAGCGGCTGCCCGGGTCCATCCATCCCAAAACATTTTTAATCAGAAATGTATTGACTAGCATTTGCTTTCGATGTATCATCTATATAGATGACACGTGAGCGCGCCACCCAGAAACGGGATAAACTTGCTGCCACACTGCATCAATTCGGGCCTATCCTGCGCGGCTCCCTCCTCGAACGCACTACCTTTCACAGCAGTGGCTGTCCCAAGTGTGTGCGCGGCGAGGGGCATCCTCAGTGGGTCCTCAATGTGAACTACCCCGGGGCAAAGACACGCCAGTTGAGTTTGCGACCTGAACAGGTCCCGCAGGTGCGCAAAGCTCTGCAGCGTTATCGCCAGGCCAAGCAAACTCTCGAGGCCATCAGCCAACTCAACCAATATCTATTGCGGCTGGATAGGGACGAGTCCCGGGAGCGCGAGTCGTGATCGCCGCGCGCCGTCTTCAGCGCAGCTTCGCCGACGGCCTCATCGCCGAGGAAGTCCAGGATCTTTGGGAGCCCTGGATGCGCCACGCCGACGAGGCGATGAATGACGATCAGTTGCTGCAGATTATTCAGCAGGAACTGAGCAAGCGCCACAAAAAGAGCAAGACCCGCGGCCGTCCAGGGACTCCGGCCGAAGTCGTGTTGCGGATGTTGCTGCTGAAGCACATGCGCGGCTGGAGCTACGAAGACGTGACGCGCGAGGTGCGCGCCAACCTGGTCTACAGGGAGTTCACGGGCATCGGCGGCGGCAAGGTTCCCGACGACAAAACCATGGGCCGTCTGGCGCGTCAACTGGGTCCGGAAGCCCTCGAGCAGTTGCATCGGCGCACGGTGGCGATCGCCTTGGAAAAGAAGGTCGTGGCGGGCCGCAAGATGCGAGTGGACACCACGGTGGTGGAAACCAATATCCACTATCCGACCGACAGCACCCTCATGGGCGACGGCGTGCGCGTGCTGACGCGGGTGATGAAAAAAGTGGCGGCGGTGGCGGGCGAAGCGGGGACGAAGTTTCGGGATCGCTCGCGCAGCGTGAAACGGCGCATTCTGGAGATCGCTTACGCCAGCCGCGACAAAAGCGAGAAAGGCCAGCAGAAGATGAAGGCCGCTTACGGCAAGCTGCTGGACGCGACCAGTCGCGTGGTCGGGCAGGCCAAAAAGTTCTCCGCCGAGATCGCCGGCAAGGTCAAAAAAGGCCAGCGGGTGGTCTTACAGAAAGCCCAACAGCAGCTCGACGAAATGATTCCGCGGGTCCAACAGGTGATGCAGCAGGCGCGGGAACGCGTGCTGGGAGGCAACACGCGGGCGAAGAACAAGATCCTCAGCGTGTTTGAGCCGGACACGGAAGTCATTCGGAAGGGCAAGGCCAGTAAGCCGACCGAGTTCGGCAAAATGGTCAAAATCCAGGAAGCGGAGAATCAGATCGTCACCCACTACGAGGTATTCGACCAGCGCCCCAGCGATTCCGATTTGCTGACGCCGTCCATCGAAAAGCACAAGGAGCTGCTGGGTCGAGCTCCGGATCTGGTGGCTGGCGACGGCGGCTTCTTCTCCGCCGCCAACGAAGCCGCAGCCCAAGAACTGGGCGTGAAGCGAGTCGCCGTTCCCAGCCATTCCACCAAAAGCCAGAAACGCAGGCAGGAGCAGAAGAAGCGTTGGTTCAAGAAAGCTCAAAAATGGCGCACCGGCTGCGAAGGCCGCATCAGCGTTCTCAAACGGAGGCATGGGCTGAATCGCTCCCGCTACAAGGGCGCCCAAGGTATCAAACGTTGGGTGGGTCTGGGCGTCCTGGCAGACAACATGATCAACATCGGGCTTCACCTGGCCGCCAAGAGCTGAATCGTTCTCCCCTTTCTCCCCCAACCCTTCACGCCATCCCCACCTCTTTCTCAATCCAAGCGTCCCCCGCCCGGATCGTTAACACCCTGTCAAGACCCTTGCTCATCTGACAATCACCTGTCAGGCGGTGTACCGCCACGCCTATTCTCGATTTAAGCCCCGGGCGAATTTTGCGCCGGAAAGTAGCTAGTACTCCTCGCTTCCTGGCGGCAGCAAGACGCAACGACATTTATTGCCGCTCGCGCAGCGGCGCCATACGGCCTTCGGTGCAGGAGGGCGTGGGCGTGCCGTCTT
>DASQXC010000434.1:0-4496 GCA_035639935.1 Terriglobales bacterium | reverse complement strand
TGCTGCGGGCGGTATTCGAGCGTCTTCCAGTCGAGCCCAAGGCGCTCTTCCCTGTCGCCGGTTTTCACCCTCTTGTAAAAGCCGCCACGGGTTTTATCGCCGAGCCACTTGCGCTCAACCATCTGCTGGATGAACGAAGGCACTTCTAGATCGGAGCGTTCGTCGCGCACATTGCGAAGAAAGTTCGACACAACGCTCGCCAGGACGTCGAGTCCGACTAGGTCAATGGTGCGGAAGGTGGCAGATTTCGGCCAGCCTGCTGCAGAGCCAGTGAGTGCATCCACCTCTTCGATGGAGAGGTCGAGTTCCTGCATCAGCCGCATTGCATTCAGCACCGAGAACGTGCCGATGCGGTTGGCGATGAAGTTGGGCGTGTCCTTGGCATAGACCACGCCTTTGCCGAGACGCAAGTCAGCGAAGTGCGCGATGGCATCAATGGCAGCGCGGTCGCTTTCCTGTGTGGGGATGATCTCCAGCAATCGCATGTAGCGCGGCGGATTAAAGAAGTGCGTGCCAAACCAGTGACGGCGGAAGTCTTCCGAAAATCCTTCCGCAATTTTTGAGACCGGCAGGCCGCTGGTGTTGGTGGTCGTAATGGTCCCGGGACAGCGAGCTGCTTCCACCCTCTTCAGCAACGAACGCTTGATCTCAAGATTCTCGGCGACGGCCTCGATGATCCAATCCACTTCCGCCACCCAGCTTAAGTTGTCCTCGAAGTTGCCAACCGTGATCAGCCGCGCCAGTGATGGCTCGAAGAAGGCCGCAGGCTTGGACTTGATGGCAGCGTCAAGCCCGGCTTGCGCGATCTTGTTGCGAGCTTTCGCATCGGCATCGGGCGGAACGATATCGAGCAGAAACGAGGGCACGCCCGCGTTTGCCAAATGGGCGGCGATACGCGAACCCATAGTCCCGGCACCCAGGACCGCCACCTTGTGAATGCGTTTGAGCATGAGAACAGCATGATAATGCAGAGAGATTCCAGTCACAGCAGAGATGCCGGTGGATTTTACTCTTCAACCTGCTTCAGCTCAGGATTTCGGCGGATGTAGTCAATCGCCTTGGCCGCCATCTCGCGCTCGCCCTTGTAGGCCAGTTGGCGGGGCGCATCCTCCAGTGGGATCCATTCGACACGGCAAACTTCGACGCGCATTTCGGAACTGATCTCTCCCAGTTGGCCGGACTTGTAGCTCAGCAGATAAAAGCTGACCACCTTGAAAACGCGCTCACCCGCCGCCCAGCTTTGTGTGTAAACGTACTTGATATCTCCTAACTTGGTGATCAGTGCGGCCTCGACTCCGGTCTCTTCGCGCACCTCGCGCAGTGCCGTCTGTTCAGGGCGCTCGCCCGCGTCCAGCAGGCCTTTGGGCAGCGCCAGAACAGGCTTTTTGCCGGGCTTAGTGCGGCCCGCGGGCTCGATGGCCGCCAGCCACCAGCGGCCATGCATCTGGCGTACGACCAGCCCTCCGGCGGAGAACTCGCGGGTCATCGGGTGTGTATTACCTTGGTAACGACTGTTGGCGCTCGCGGCATCTTGTGCCCATAGCGGGCTGGGGTATGCTGCATCATATCCAGGGCACCCTGCATCGTACCTTACAGGACCGGTTCTCCCGCCGGAGGGGGTGAAAAAGCAAGTGGGGACATTATCAAAGCTGGTACGCTCTCTCCGGGCGTTTCATCGCGAGCTGAGGGGAATTTCTGTATCCACCGCTTCGATTGACCACATTCCCAGTATTGGGTTGGCTCTGGGCGGTGGTTTCGCTCGTGGCCTGGCGCACATCGGTGTTCTTAAAGTTCTTGAAGAAGAAAAGATCCCCATCAACTTCATCGCCGGTACGAGTGTGGGCGCACTGATCGGCGCGGTGTACGCCAGCGGCGTCTGCCCGAAAGAGATGGAGGAGATCGCGGCATTGGTGCGCTTCCGCGATTTCGCCCGCTGGACCGTCTCGCGCCTGGGTTTCGCCAGCAATGATCGGATGACCGGCATGCTGCAACGAGTCCTGAAAGTGAAGACATTCGAAGCGCTGCGCGTGCCACTGGCCGTGGTCGCGACCGATTTTGTGACCGGAGACGCGGTGGTCTTTCGTTCGGGAGACCTTATCGGGCCGGTGCGCGCCAGTTGCGCCTATCCCGGGATGTTCCTGCCGGTGACTCTGGACGGTCGCACCTTGGTCGATGGCATGCTCGCCTACTCAGTGCCCACCACCCCGGTACGCAAGATGGGCGCCAAGCGCGTGCTGGCAGTTTATCTCAAGGCGCACTGGACCAGCCTGGGTCCTCCGCGCAGCGTGTTCGATGTCATCGGGCAGTGCTTCTCCATCGCCCAGACCAAAATGTGCAGCCTCTGGCAGGCGGATGCGGACGTGGTCATCGAGCCAGAGGTGCAGAGCTTCACCTACGACGCATTCGACCGCGCGCCCGCTTTGGTGCGTGCCGGCGAAGAGGCGGCGCGCCGGGCACTGCCGCGGATACGGCAGTTGTTAAAGCAGCCGGCGGTCGCAGCCGTGCCCTCTGCAGCAGTGCAGCCACAGCCGGCGGCGGTGAAATCATAGACCGCACAGGGTGCCCACCCTTGGCCGCCTTTGCCAAGGGTGGGGTTTTTAATTGCCGCGTCATCAACCCGCAAAACGCACGCACCGCGAACGGGGGCTTTCGAAGGCTGCAAAGCTATCGTTTGACGCTGTGCGAAACGGCAGTTAGACTAGCCCTCCAGTCGTCGAGCACGCCAGGGACCGCCTTGAAAACCTATCGCCCGCTAAGAAAAGTCCTCGCGGAAATTCGGCGGCTAATCGCAACCGATAAGCCTTCGGCACGTGCGCCGTTCGCGCTCGTCCGTATTCTTAAGTCGCTTTGCGAAGGCCGGAATTACGCACGCGTGGTCGTTGTCCTGCTTGTGAATGGACGAGAAACGCCGAGAGTCTTCAGTGGTCCGCAGGGGGCCGCAGAGCAGTCAGGAGCGGAGCTGAGCGTGCCCATCAAGATCGCCGGCCGCACGCTGGGCAGCCTGCGCGTGCAGCTTCCTCCGGGGCGGGAATTCAGTCCTGAGGAGCGTGTGCTGCTGCATGAAGTAGCGGAAAATCTCGCGGTCTATTTGAGCGGTAAAGGCAAGTACGTGGTGCGCAAGGCGCGTGAAGCTTTCCGCGAGACTGCATTTTCAGATTCCATCGAGACTCGGCGATACCAGCCTTCCTCCGACTGGAGCGTCCTGGAGAGCCGCCGCGCTGTCGCGGGAGACCAGTCCCGCCCGTGAGTCCGCTCTGATATTCCGCTGAGCTCTGCCCTGCTCCGGCCTGCCGCAGCTCACGATTTTCAGCACAGTTCTGTGAACCTCCACATTTAATTGCCCATCTCAGCTTTTTGAAATGGGTCACACATCACAGCAGTCGGTGCCGGTGCGCTGGGTTGCGACAGGCACGTTGGCGTTCCTCGTCACGTTGTTCTCATGCGGCGGCGAGCCCAGGATGCCCATTCCGGCAGCTACGCACGATTTAAGTCCAGCACTGCATTCCAGTTCGTCGCCGCTGGGTTCGTCCATCTGCCACTGTGTTCCCTCCGCGCCTGCCTCGAAGGACCTCCGGCATGCCGAAAAGCACGTGCGGCTGCCAAACGGAAACCCGCAGCCACTTACGGTTGCGACCATGCTGACATGGCCGCAGAGCCCGCCTCCTGGCCGCGACACTCCGCGCAGCAGACGCGAGTTGCAGCTCTTCCAGATCCGCAAGGCGTTTCTACAACTGGCGTGGTTGGTCCACAGTGATTGCGATATCCACATGGAGATTTCCGATACTCCGAGCAAAACTGCGCCGCGCGTAATCGTGGAAACCCCCGTGGATCACGAATATTGCCCGGCACGCGAGCAAGTGGTCTCGCGCCTCGCGGCGCACGGCATTAGGCTCAGTGGTGCGCGGCAGGAGCTAAAACCACCTCTTAGGATCACTGTGGTCGGGCTGGCCTTCGAGGATCCCCCACACTCGAATCGCGGAAGCTCGCTGGTACACAGCTTTTGGGAGCTGCACCCGGCGATTGTGACGGTGCACTGACTAGGGATTTCTGCGGGTGCGTGCCAACAGGAACTCCTGCTGGCACTGGGCAGCCGCCTCGTGCAGGCGGGAGAAATCGGGTGTACCGCGCAGACTGGCCAGCAAGGGATCGAGTTCCAGGGCGGAAAAGGCGCAATAATTGCGGCGAATGGCCTCGCGAATCATGCGAACCGCCAGGTCCGGATTGCCGCAAAACGCCATGATCGAACCCTGGTAATAAAGCAGTTCGGGATCGCGCAAGCCCAGCAGCGCCGCTTGCGTTTTAGCATCGATGTTCTGTCCCGCAGCAACCGCCCCATTCTGCACGCATTGCGACAATATCGTCTTGAACCATATGGGAAGGTCGGGCACATTCTTGATGGCTTCCTCGGCTTCATCGATTTTTCCTTCGCGCAGCCGGATGGCTGGCAAGTGGGCGCGGCCCCACTCCGAGTTGGCGTCCAGGCGGAAGTAATCCAT
>DASQXC010000433.1:0-11348 GCA_035639935.1 Terriglobales bacterium | reverse complement strand
GCGCGACACATCGCTTTCCACCTCGGGAAGCTATGAGAAGTTCTTTCGAGTGAACGGCCACGTATATTGCCACATCATGGACCCGCGCACCGGCAAACCGGTGGAGGGCATGCTGCAGACGACGGTCATCGCGCCCTCCGCGACGGACAGCGATGCGCTATCGACATCGGTCTTCGTGCTCGGCCCGGTGCGGGCAAAGCCCTTGCTGCGCGCCATGCCAGGGACCGGCGCGCTATGGGTAGAGGGACAAGCGGCGGCGTCTCGCGTTGTAACGTGGCGTTGGCCGACACAAGTCGCAAGCACAAGTGGACACCATGATCGGAGGGTCGCCGGCAATACTTCGAGCAAGCTAAAACCGCGTTCGCTGCGCCCTGCGGGAGGACGATGATCGATCGGCGGCAGTTCCTGGCCAAAGCAACAGCTTTCCTTGCGGCATTGAAATTCATGCCGTGGCGGGCATCAGCGATGCAGACCAGCGGATGCATGAATACGCCTTCGGCTGCGCCGGTCAACCTTGGAATCATCGGCGCGGGGAGCCGCGGGCAGGCCTTGATGCGCACTTTCCTGCGCATTCCCGGGGTGCGTTTTGGTGCGTTGTGCGACATCTACGAACCACGTTTCGCGCAGGCGCGGAGGATCACCGGCGAGGAGACGCCCGTATTCCAGGACTATCGCAGGCTGCTTCAGCAGGGGCTGGATGCGGTCATCATCTCCACGCCGCTGTCGCTGCATGCCGAGCACGTCACCGCAGCTCTGGAGAGCGGGCATCATGTGTACGGCGAAAAGTCCATGGCATTGACCGTCGAGGGCTGCAATCGCATTGTCGAGGCGGTGAAACGAAGCGGCAAGTACTTCCAGATTGGCCACCAGTATCACTTTGCTCCTTGGTACCGGGAAGCTCTGCGCCAGATCCGCAGCGGCAAGATAGGCAAGGTCATGCAGATTTACTCTTATTGGCATCGCAACAGCAACTGGCGGCGTCCCGTGCCCAATCCAAAAGACCCGAAACTGGAGCGGCTGATCAATTGGCGGCTTTACCGCGAATATTCAGGCGGACTGCTGGCCGAGTTGGGCTCGCACCATTTCCATTTCGCGAACCAGGTACTAGGCGCGATGCCCGAAACCGTGACCGGCACCGGTGGCATCGACTATTGGAAAGACGGACGTGAAGTTGCCGACAACGTGCAGGCTTTGTACCGCTACGCGGGTGGACAAACACTGTTTTTCAGTGCGATCACTACGAATCGAATGGAGGGCGCGCAGATCAGGGTGTATGGCACCGGGGGTACGCTGGTCATCACGCAAGCGGACGCGACCTCCTACTACGAACCGGCGATGGCAAGTTCCGCCGTGCCGGAAGGTTTGGTCGTGGAGCATGGAGTCGTCACCAGCGCAAGCTTTCGCGCCGAAGAGCCATATCGCGGTCCCGGAGAGCCGCTGCCGGTGCCGGAAGGAACGGCGGGCAGCCCGGATTTCCTGGCGTGCCAATCATTCATCGAGGATATTCGCAACCATCAGCGGCCCGACGCCGACGAGCACGCAGGTTGGGCCTCGGCAGTGATGGTCGCGCTCGGGAATCAGGCCATCGAGAGCGGCACGCGGGTCGCTTTTGCCCATGTCCGCGCACCTGCCTGACGCTGCGCTATTTCATGCACGACACCTCTGAGTCTCAAGTACTGGCAAGAAAATTCAACGACGTCTCTGAATATGCCAGGATGGTTACCCTGAAACTGGAATCCGCAGTCAGCGCTCCCACAATAAAGTCTGCAACGAGCCTCGCATGAAGCCGAGCGATTCGGCCATTCCGGGCACAGGATCCTCAGGTTCGACTTCGTATTCCAATTGCACCTCGCCGCTGTAGCCGGAGGTAAGCAGTTCCTTTAAGAGCGCGATGATCGGCATCACACCGGTGCCGACAGGTACGCCTTTGGCATCGACGCGGTCAGAGTCGAGGTCCTTGAAATGCATGCTGTAAAGCCGGTCTTTCGTCCTTTTGACGTCGGCAACCACGTCCTCGTGCATGCGGAAGGTATGGCCGATATCCATGCAGACGCCGATCCGTTTATCAAATGGCTGGATGGCGTCATACACTTGCAAAGGCGAAGGGAACCGCTTGTCATTGGGGCCGTGGTTGTGAATAGCAGCTTTCAGATCGAAATCGCGAATCACCTTGTCCAGTGTGGGTAGCTGCTCCCGAGTTGCACCTACTACTGCAATGTTCGCCCCCAAGTTGCGCACATATTCGAGCGCTTGTCGCATCGTCTCCGGATTATCCTTGAGATAGATGACGCCGCAACTGGTGATGGTCAGACCGAGATCGTGTGCTTGCTGCCGGACCTGCTGCCGCTGCGCCGGTGTCGCGGTGAGCGGCAAGTGGACATCCTTTAGCGACAGGTATTGCACGCCCAGGCGCCGCACGTCAGCCAACATCTTATCCAAAGGGAAGGAGCGTAAGGAGTACGAACAAACGCCCACACGCAGTCCGTGGAACTGATCTGCAGGGGCATTGGAAGGAGCCGTCGCCCCCGCGACTGTGGGCAGAGCGGTAGTCGCCGCGGCCAAGGCTGCGGATTTGAGGACCGATCGGCGTGTCAGGACCATACGTCGAGCCTCGTTCGGTGCAACAAAATAGTACGTCATGTCGGTGCCTTCGGCTGGGTACCGCATTATGAGACGCGAGGAAGGCGAATCGACCCCGGCAAGCGACGATCTCCCCTCGTCTGAGCAGCAGTGGCCGATTACAATTCTGCGCTCGTGAACCGAATGTTTGTTACTTCCCCACGAACTGAAGCCGGGCGCTCTGCGACGTCATCGTGCGCGCTTTTCCGGCTATGAGGTCGGAGGAAGGATGAGCCTTCATGGACCAGTACCTCAACCCTTCTGCTGCTACGATCGACGAAAGCCGTAGCGTGCCCAGCGCGCCTTTCGCCTCGCCGGCCGGAAATTTCCGTTGGGTGATATGCGGCCTGCTGCTCCTCGGCGCCACTATCAACTACATGGACCGCACCATCCTGGGGGTGTTCAAAACGACCTTGCAGAGTGATCTCGGCTGGAGCGAGACCGATTATGGGAACCTGGTCGCATTCTTCCAAGCCGCCTACGCCATCGGCATGCTTGCGATGGGGCGCCTCATCGATAGACTCGGCACTCGCCGTGGCTATTCTGTCGCGATGATCTTGTGGAGCGTGGCCTCGATGGCCACGGCGGCCGGACGCTCGTTGCTCAGCTTCGCTGTCTTTCGCTCGGCGCTAGGTTTTGGAGAAGCCGGCGTGTTTCCCGCCAGCATCAAGGCAGTGGCAGAATGGTTTCCCAAAAAAGAACGCGCACTGGCGACCGGTATCTTCAATTCCGGCACAAATCTCGGGGCCATTCTGACGCCGGTCACGGCCTCAGCGCTCACTCTGATCTTGGGCTGGCGCTGGGCATTCTTCCTCGTGGGGGCGCTGGGATTTTTGTGGCTAGCGCTCTGGCTGGCGCTCTATCGCAAGCCGGAAGAGCATCCGCGCTGCTCATCCGCGGAGCTGAAACATATACGCAGCGATCCGCATGAACTATTCGCCAAGGTGTCTTGGCGGCAGGTCATGCCGCACCGTCAGACATGGGCATTCGCGGCGGGAAAATTCCTCATCGATCCGATTTGGTGGTTCTATCTCTTCTGGATCCCTGACTTTTTGCAGCGGACACAGAACCTCAAGCTTATGCAAGCGAGCCTGCCACTGGCAGCCATCTATGCGATTTCCACGTTCGGCAGTGTGGGTGGCGGGTGGATCTCGGGTGCGATGATCAGCCGTGGTTTTAGTGTGAATGTAGCCCGCAAGACGGCGATGCTGATTTGCGCGCTTTGCGTGATGCCCATTGTCGCGACTTATCGGGCCCCATATCTGTGGACGGTGGTGGGCGTGATTGGTCTCGCTGCGGCGGCACACCAGGGGTTTTCCGCTAATCTTTTCACACTCACCTCTGATATGTTCCCCGCTCCCGCCGTCGGTACCGTAACCGGCATCGGTGGCATGGCGGGAGCCTTGGGCGGCTTGCTCATCGCGAAGATCGTTGGCTATGTCCTGCAGCAGACCGGCAGCTATATGGTGCCGTTCTTCATCGCGGGATCTGCCTATCTGGTCGCGCTCGCCGTCGTTCACCTGCTCGCGCCACGTTTGGCGGCGGTGCGCATCGAAGTGGGAAGATCAGCATGACTGCCGGCGCTCTATGAAAATCACCGAAGCAAAGGTCATCGTGTGCAGGCCCGGCCGCAACTTCGTCACTTTGAAGATTGCGACCGAAGATGGCGTTTATGGCCTGGGCGACGCTACCCTCAACGGCCGCGAATTGGCGGTGGCAAGTTATTTGAACGATCATGTTTGCCCTTTGCTCATCGGTCGTGATGCGCGCCGCATCGAGGCCACCTGGCAGTATCTTTACAAGGGCGCTTATTGGCGACGCGGCCCGGTCACTATGACCGCTATCGCTGCTGTGGACACTGCTCTGTGGGACATCAAGGGCAAGAGTCTTGGCATCCCGGTTTATCAACTTCTAGGAGGCGTGTCGCGTGATGGCGTTCTCGTTTACGGGCATGCCAGCGGCGCAGATATCGAGCAGACGGTGGCCGCGGTCGGCGATTATCTGAAGCTTGGATACAAGGCGATTCGTGCGCAATCCGGCATTCCCGGCCTGAAGAGCACTTATGGCGTCGGCCGCGGCAAGATGTATTACGAACCTGCCGAGAAGAACGCCCCACCCGAGAATACGTGGAGCACGGAGCCCTACTTGAATTTCGCTCCCGCCCTCTTCGCGCGCCTGCGTAAGGAATTCGGCGAGGAAGTCCATCTTCTCCACGACAGCCATCATCGGCTCACTCCCATCGAGGCGGCGCGTCTGGGCAAAGAGCTCGAGCCCTATCATCTTTTCTGGCTTGAAGATCCTGTTCCTGCCGAGCTACAGGAGGGCTTTCGACTTATTCGCCAGCACACCACCACGCCGCTCGCTGTGGGAGAGGTTTTCTCTTCCATCCACGACTGCCAGCAGCTTATTCAGGAGCAACTGATCGACTACATTCGCACAACCGTCGTGCATGCCGGGGGGATCTCTCATCTGCGGAAGATCGCGCATCTCGCTGAGCTTTACCATGTACGGACGGGATCTCATGGAGCGACCGACCTCAGCCCGGTCTGCATGGCTGCCGCGCTTCATTTCGACCTCAGCATCCACAATTTCGGCATTCAGGAGTACATGCGCCACACCGAGGAGACAGATCGCGTCTTTCCACATCACTATTCCTTTTCCGACGGCTACATGTACCCGGGCGACGCCCCTGGGCTGGGTGTTGATATCGACGAGAAACTCGCGGCCCAATTCCCTTATCAGCGCGCCTATCTGCCGGCGAACAGGAAACTCGACGGCACTATGCACAGCTGGTGAAGGCCCATCGTTGCATCACGCTACAGTGGAGCTGCCGGAGAGTTTCTCCCGGCAGACGGCGGTATTCACGGGGAAGGCGAAGTAATCTCTGGCATTCGAATAGCAGATCGCTTCGATCAGCTTTCCGACAAGCTTCTCGTCTTGTGGAAGCTCGCCGCACTCCATTTCCCTGCCCAAAAGATTGCAGAGTATGCGCCGGAAATACTCGTGCCGCGGATACGACATGAATGATCTGGAATCGGTGACCATTCCCACGAAACGCGCCAGCAGTCCGGCATCGGAGAGAGCATTGAGTTGCGCTTCCATTCCATTCTTGTTGTCCAGGAACCACCACGCGGCGCCGTATTGGATCTTTCCTGGCGTGCTGCCGTCCTGGAAGTTGCCGGCCATCGTTGCAAAAGGGTAGTTGTCGGCGGGATTCAAGTTGTAAAGAATGATTTTCGGCAGGGCACTTTCTTCGCTGAGTCGGGCCAGGAACGCGGCCAAGGGCGGGATTTGTCGCCAGTCGCCGATCGAATCGTAGCCGCAGTCCGCTCCCAGGCGGCGCAGCATAGCGGGATTCACGTTCCGCAGCGCGCCCAAATGCAGTTGCTTCACCCATCCCTTTTCGGCGTCGAGTTGCGCAGTATAGAGCAACAGGAATGACGCATATTGCTCCGCCTCTTCCGGCGACACCGCAGATCCACAGCGGGCCTTGGAAAAGATGCGTGCTGCTGCTGCCTCGCTGCAAAAACTGGAATGGCAGCATTCCAGCCCATGATCCGACGCCCGGCAGCCATGTTCATGAAAGACGTCGTGGCGCTTGCGCAGCGCGTTCAGCAGGTCGGACAGGGTGCTGATCTCAACATCAGCCGCAGCGGCAAGTTTGTCGATCCAGACATTGAACCTGCTCACATCTGCGATCTGAAAAGCTCGATCTGGCCGAAAGGTTGGAAACACCTGGGTCTGCAGTTTCTGCCCGGCGGCGCGGCGATGATGTTCCAGCGAGTCGGTGGGATCGTCGGTCGTGCAGACCACCTTGACCTGAAACTTGCGCAGGATGCCTTGTGCGCTGAGGTACTCTTCCGCCAGCCGCCGATTCGCCCGCGTCCATATCTCTCGGGCGCTAGTGGGATCGAGCAATTGTTCGATGCCGAAGTAGCGGAGCAACTCGAGGTGGCTCCAGTGATAAAGCGGGTTGCGCAGTGTGAAGGGGACCGTCTGGGCCCAAGCCAGGAATTTCTCGTAATCGCTGGCCTCGCCCGTGCAAAAGCGCTCGGCTACCCCGTTAGCGCGCATGGCCCGCCATTTGTAGTGGTCGCCTTCGAGCCATATTTCGAAAAGGTTGCGGAAGCGCCGGTCTTCAGCGATATCGCGCGCCGAAAGATGGCAGTGATAATCCAGAATGGGCTGTCCGGCGGCATACTCCGCGTAGAGCCTCCGCGCCGTTCGATTCCGCAGAAGAAATTGGTCGGTGATGAAGGGCATGACTACTGATTCACACCGCTGGCCAGGAAGCCGCCGTCCACCGCGAGCAGGTGGCCGGTCACAAAACTGGCGCTTTCCGATGCCAGGAAGATGGCAGCGCCTACGAGCTCTTCGGTCTTGCCAAAGCGTTGCATGGGCGTACGCAGCAGGAATTCCTGCCCGCGCGGCGTCCCATCCAGCAGCTTGGCGTTCAGTTCGGTGGGAAAGACGCCGGGCGCGATCGCGTTCACGCACACGCCGTACGGCGCCCATTCGATGGCCAGGGAACGCGTGAGCGACGCCACCGCCGCCTTACTTGCTGAATAGGCTGCCACCTCCATCAGCGCCACGAAGGCGGCGATCGAAGCGATGTTGATGATGCGGCCATAGCGCCGCTCGATCATGTGTTTTCCAAAAACCTGGCAGGCGCGGAAGGTGCCGCTCAGGTTGGTCTCCATGATCTCGTTCCATTCCGCGTCGCTCATTCCGAGAGTAGGTGTTCGTTTGGTGCGCCCGGCGCAGTTCACCAGGATCTCGACAGAACCGAATTCTCTTACGGCGCCATCAAGCAGCAGCTGCAGGTCCTCGCGGCGAGTCACATCGCAAATCAAAGCTAGCGATCCACGACCAATACCACGCACGGCATTCGCCGCCGCCGCCACCAGCTCTTTGCGCCGGCCAGTCGGCACTACGTTGGCGCCTGCCTCAGCAAGTCCTTTGGCGAGCGCCAATCCGATGCCTGAAGTCCCACCTATCACAACGGCTGTTCGTCCCGCCAGATCAAGCTGTTTGAATGCCATCATCTTTCTTTTGACCGAGGGGCTGTATTGTCGTTGTTCGCCGTCTCAGGATTTCCCTGCAGCTTGTGCCATTTGTTGCCGGGTCTGTTGCACGATCTCAACAAACCGCTGCGCGTTCTCCATGATGACTAGGGTCTTCCCCTGTTCCAGTGCGCTGCGCTCTACGAGTTCGCCGCCCACGCCCAACGCCGCCGCGCCTGCGCGTAAAAATTCGGCAGCGGTGGCGAGCGTTACGCCTCCTGTCGGGACAAAAGGCACCGAGGGGAATGGCCCGCGCAGCGCTTTGATATACGCAGCCCCACCCACCTGGGCGCAGGGGAAAATCTTCACGAAATCCGCGCCAGCCTTGATCGCCGCCATGATTTCCGAGGGAGTCAGTGCCCCGGCCATGACGACCGTGTCGCGCGCGCGGGCCTCTGCGACCATCCCCGCATTGAAACCCGGGCTGACGAGGAATTGTGCCCCCGCATCCAGACAGCGGCGGGCTGTCTCGGCATCAAGCACCGTGCCGGCGCCGACCAGGACATCGTTTCCGGCGCTGCGCACCAACTCGCGGATGACTTCCACTGCACCGGGCACCGTCATCGTGATCTCAACGATGGGGATGCCACCCCTTCGCACTGCCTCGGCCGCTGCCTGGGCTTGCGCCGCCGAGGCGGCTCGCACCACCGGCACAATGCCGATCTCGAGAACCTTGCGAACTACGTGCTGTTTCTCCATTCGTCGCTGTTATCGCGCGATGCGCGCTCCCACCCCCTTCATCACCTGCATGACCTCATTTAATGTCACCATGGTCGTGTCGCCCGGGGTTGTCATGGCCAAAGCGCCATGCGCCGCGCCGCACTCCACGCTCCACTGCGGTCCTTGGCCGGTCAGCAGACCGTAGATCAGGCCGGAAGCGAAGGAGTCGCCTCCGCCTACCCGGTCGTAAATCTCCAGATCGGCGCGCTTGGTGGCCTCGAAGAACTGCCCGTCGGCATAGCAGATCGCCCCCCAGTCGTTGCGCGTTGCCGTTTTGGCATGGCGCAGAGTGGTGGCCAGCACCCGGCAGGGGAAGTCCTTCACCACGTGCGAGATCATCTGCTTGAATCCCGCGACTTGCAGGTTGCTGTGGTGCTCGTCCATTCCAGGCACGTCGTATCCAAGCGCTGCGGAAAAATCCTCCTCATTGCCGACCAGCACGTCCACGTGCTGCGCCAGCTGCCGGTTTATTTCCACCGCCGCTTGCTTGCCTCCCACAGCTTTCCATAACGATTCCCTGTAATTCAGGTCATAGGAGACTACGACGCCATGCTGGCGTGCTGCTAGCATGGCCTCCAAAGCGACGCCCGGCGTGGTTTTGGACAGCGCGGCAAAGATCCCGCCGGTGTGGAACCAGCGGGCGCCATGTTTGCCGAAGATCGTGGCCCAATCAATGTCACCGCTCTTGAGTTGCGAAGCAGCGCTGTTGCCGCGGTCTGAGCAGCCCAGGGCGGCGCGCACACCAAATCCGCGCTCGGTGAAATTCAACCCATTGCGAACCGTGCGTCCTACGCCGTCGAAGTCCACCCAGCGCACAAAGCTTTGATCCACCCCGCCTTGGTAAATCAGGTCCTGCAGCAACCGGCCGATGGGATTATCGGCGAAGGCAGTCACGATGGCGGTGTCCATGCCGAAGCAGCGTTTCAACCCGCGCGCCACGTTGTACTCGCCCCCGCCCTCGTAAACGTCGAAGCTGCGAGCGGTCCAAATGCGGCGGTCGCGTGGGTCCAGGCGCAGCATCACTTCGCCCAGCGCGACCATGTCCCAGCGACAGTCCGCCTTGGTTTTGAGTTCAAGGCTACCCATAATCAGCGCCGCACCTCGTGAAACGTAACCCGCAAGGCACGTTGCGACTGCCACCTGCTCCCGCTGCCCAGGCTGTTACTGCTATGCCCCAACCGTCGCTCGCACCGCCCCGCTGCCGGGAAAAGAAGCTTTTTCTAGTTTGAATCCCAACTCCAGGGAGAGAACATTCGCCGCTTCGCGCACCGGCTCCGCCAGCCGCTTGATCTTCTCCTTGGTCAAGCGAAATGCAGGTCCGGAGACGCTGATCGCTGCCACCGGTGCACCGGAAAAGTCGCGCACCGCGCATCCCACACAGCGCACGCCCTCTTCGATCTCTTCGTAGTCAACTGCGTAACCGCGTCCCCGGATGGCGCCAAGCTCCGCCTTGAGCTCCGCAAGACTGGTGATGGTATTGGCGGTCATAGCTCTCAACCCATGCTTGCGTACGATCGCTTCCACTTGAAATTCCGGCAAATGCGCCAGAATGACTTTTCCCATCGCTGTGCAATAGGCAGGATTTCTCCGGCCAATGCTTGACGCCATTCGGACCGACCGGGCGGGCTCGACCTTGTCCAGATAGACGATTTCCGTATCGTCGAGAATGCCGAAATGCACTGTCTCGCCGGTTTCCAGCATGAGGCGTTCCAGCAACGGCCGCGCACGCTCGCGGAGATCGAGATGCGAGACCGCCCGTGTTCCCAACTCGAACAGTTTCAGGCCTAGCCGATACCGGCCCCCGGCGGTACTCCGCTCGATCAGTTTGTGCCGCTCCAGCACCATGAGCAGCCGGTGCACGGTACTCTTGTGTAGTTTCAGCTCTGCCGAGAGCTCGGCGAGCGTCGGCGATTCGGACGTTCGGGCCAACGCGTCCAGGACCGCCAGCGCGCGGTCCAGGACCTGCACCCGATACGGGGATGTACCAGATTGTGGCATAACGGCGCATTTTACGAGACCACAAAAATTGGTCAAGAGCAATCCGCTCTCTCATCGCAGACCGCGCGGGATCACAATGAGAGCCGCGTTCCCAAGGGAGAAATCGCACCGCCCGCGGCGATTCCGGTGTATTGAGCTGCCTTAGATGCGGTAGCGCTCGGTGGTGGGCTTTACTACACCGTCGCCACCTTCGGCAGTGGCCTGATGTTTGGCCTCGACACGCTGGTCGCGCAAGCGTTTGACCGAGACGACCTCCACGACGCCCGGCACTCCCTGGTCAACTCAATTGTCATGACGCTGGTGCTGACGCCAGCGTTGATGTCGGTCGTGTCTGTCATGCCCGCGCTTATGCTGAGAGTCGGCGTCAAATCGGAGACCGTCGCCACCATGGGCGCGGTTCCTGCGCGCACTGAACTGGAGCACGCTCCCGCTGCTGCTGTATTCCACTCGCCGCCGATATCTGCAGGACCAAAATCGGCGTGGGTGTTGTAATCGAATGCGCACCAGCCGAGCCCGCCCGCATATTGCGGGTTGGAGCCGAGCTGATTGTGTACACACGTGCATGACGGAGCGTGTGCTCCGTCAGCCGCTCGCCGCTGTCGTACGGTTTGGTTACATAAGTGTGCCCAATGAATTCTGTGTTCAGATAACGCGGGTGGTTTGGCCTTTTGAGCGGAAACCCAAAATCATTCATCGTAAATACATCTTCCAAAAGCTCCGAATCGTACCTGTTGCGGACGCACCCGTCTGCCGCGTGGGATCGAGCTTATGCGCCAGGGCATTCGTGCGCGTGTAAAGATCGTGATCGTCTCTTGACTCGCTGACTCGCACTCCCCATGGAACGATTGAAGGATGGTTCCAATCGCGACGAATCATCTGCCGCACATTATCGACTACGAGCTCCCTCCATTGGTCATTGCCGAGATGCTGCCAACCAGGTATCTCTTC
>DASQXC010000432.1:0-5916 GCA_035639935.1 Terriglobales bacterium | reverse complement strand
CCGCCGCTGGCCAGGGGCGGTTTGGTACCGTTAGCAGCAATTCTCCTCCCAGGCGTAACTAACGCGCTACCAGAAGAATAGCCCAGTGGTCTCAAGTGGCGGAACAAGCGCGAGTGGCCGGACAGGTGCTCTCGCGTCGCTCGTGCCCCTGCGCAGATAACATCAATGCGCTGCGGGTTACGAAATCGGGCTCTGCACTCTTCCCATAGCGCGGCTCGTAAGGAGTATCCTGTGACCAATCTTCGTCTGCGGACCTGCGCAATCGCGATGTGGACCTTACTGGTTGCCGTGCCCGCCGCCTTCGCCCAAGTGCCGCTGGTTTCGCCCGGCGATCGTTCGGCAGCCCCAGGGTTCGCGCGGCCGCCTATATTTGTCGAATTCGCCTCCAGCACCGCTCCCAGCATGGGCTTTGCTCCCTGGAAGATCCGCCGCGCTTACGGACTGAACCTGGTGCCCAACCTCGGCGCCGGCCAGACAATCGCGATTGTGGACGCGTTCGACCATCCCAATATTGAAGCCGACCTGGCGGTCTTCAATGCCCGTTTCCACCTGCCGGCATGCACTCGCGCAAGCGGTTGTTTCCGCAAAATCTATGCTTTGGGGGCGAAGCCTCGAACCGACCCAGGATGGTCGCTGGAAATCTCGCTGGACGTGGAATGGGCGCATGCCGTCGCGCCTCAAGCACACATCCTGCTGGTGGAAGCCGCTTCCAATTCCGTAACCGCACTCTTACATGCGGTGGATGTCGCGGTCCAAAGCGGCGCCAGTGTGGTCAGCATGAGTTGGGGCGGGCCGGAGTTCAGTGCCGAGCGAGCACTGGATGGTCACTTCGCAATCAACGGTGTGACCTTCATTGCGGCCTCGGGGGATGGCGGTCACCAGCCCGGATATCCTGCCACGTCGCCGTACGTCATAGGCGTAGGCGGGACTTTGCTGAGCACTGATGCCAGTGGCAGCTACATCTCCGAGAAAGCTTGGAGCCATAGCGGCGGCGGGTTGAGCGCCTACGAACTGGAGCCCTCGTATCAGTCGAGCCTGCCCATTCCTAATGACAGCGCCGGCAAGCGTGGCTCACCCGATGTCGCCTGTGCCGCCGGCGCCCTCCTCATGTATGACTCCGTGCCCTACCGAGGCTTTGCTGGCTGGTTCCTGGCAGGAGGTACTTCTGCGGGAGCGCCGCAATGGGCCGCCATCATGGCGATTGCTAACTCGCTCCGCCGTGCCCACGGCACGGCGCCGCTCAGCTATGCTCTGTTCGCGCTCTACAAGGCGGCCAAGTCTAATTATGCGGCCGACTACCACGACGTCAGCAGCGGAACCAATGGGGCTTGCGGTGGCTTGTGTATTTCCACTCCCAAGTACGACTACCTGACCGGCTTGGGTAGCCCGCGGGCCAATAGCTTAGTGCCTTTTCTCGTAGCGCAATAGAGAGCGGAAACCCGGGAGTGCGGTGTTCGCCGCGAGGAGTGCTCCATTCACCATCCAATAGTTAGCTGATTCGGGGCAGGGTGCGGTTTTGACGTAATATCGCCTAAAAACCGCTGGCGTAGGGCAACCATCGGGCTGTCCGGCGATGTCGGCCCATCATGGCGCGACGCTGCGTCCCGCCTATTGCAAAGAGGGCGCGGCCGGATGAAGGGGGCCGGGTTTCGCGGCACGTGTGGGATTCCGTCCAAGATAATCCCGACGAGCTGGGATCGTCCGGGGCACCTAACTAGATCCCGAGCTTCTTGACTTCCTCGTTGTAGTACTTGCGGTAGAGGATGTCCCATTCCTGGCTGCCCTCGAGGATGGTGCGCTTCTGGCTTTCGATCTTCTGGCGGGCGGCGGCGTCGATCCTGGCTTCGGCCTTGAGCACCTCTTCCAGGATGCGGCGGACTTCCAGGCGGACACTGTTGCGGTCCTCGATGAACTCCACCCCTTGCTGCGCGGCCAGGGCATCAGTGACGGTGTGCGCCAACTTGTTGAGCTTGTCGCGGCTGAGCCGCAAACCGGAGCTGCGCTCGATCTCTGGGAGTCTCACCATGACGAGTTTGGATAATAGCACGCCACCGCAGCCAGGGGTCTGGAGCGAGCAATCGGGTCATCGGAGAATCGGGTCTTCGGATGATCTGAAAACGCTGCCTTGCTTCTTCAAATCATCCGATCTCCCGATGACCCGATCACCCGATCGCTAACCCCTAGCTTGTGCCCACCAAAGGTGCAGGCGCGAACATGTACTTCGGCGCCAGTCGCCGCTTGGCCCTTTGGCTCCTTTTACTCTGCTGCCGATCCGGGCGACAATAGGAAAGTCTTACCCTGATGAGACCGCGACCGATTCCTGACGCGGCGGTATGGGGCCGGCGTTGTCGTCTGCCCGATCTTCCCAGGGGATACTCCACCGAATCGGATCCCATCCAACGCTTGCTGGCCTTTGCCTACTTGCAGGCACAGAGAAACAATCGCGAAGCCGCGGAGGAGCTGCAGAAAGACGCAAACATCCTGTCGGCAGTGCTTGCCGCCCAGAGCCAGATCGCGGCCGTGCGCCCGAACCTGGAGCAGGCGCTGGAGTTCATCGCCGAGCAGGCGCGCCGGCTGACTGGAGCCGGCGGTGCGGCGATTGCCCTGCGTGACGGCCAGAACTTGGTTTGCCGCGGCCGCGCTGGCTTGCTGGCGCCGGCGCTGGGCGCATCGCTGAATCCAGACTCCGGCATTTCGGGGGCGTGCCTCCGTGCAGGCGAGGTCCAGCTCTGCGAAGATACCGAGCACGACCGGCGCGTGGACGTCTGGGCGTGCCGAAACCTCGGGCTGCGATCTGTTCTGGCTGTGCCTTTGCGCCGCCAGCAGGACGTCCTCGGCATCATCGTGGTTTTCTCGGGGTGGGCGGGCATCTTCGGCGAGCGCGAGATTCGAGCCCTCAAACTGCTCACGGGATTGGTTATTGAGGCGCTATGGTCGCACGAGGCCCATGCACCGGCGCCTGAGACTCCTCCTTTAACTGCGCAGCCGATGATGCTCACGGAGGCGGCGGCTGCCAGGCCCACTCCGCCCGCAGCTCCCCTGCCGGAGATTGCACAGCTCTCTATCCCCGTCGGGACGCCTGCCGAGGCTCCAGCAGAGTTGCCGGCACCCGCTTTTGCCGTGCTCGGTATAACCGAACCCCTGCGGATGCTGCGGATTCTGGTGACCATCGCTTTGGCACTGGCAGCGCTCGCCAGCGCCACCGAGGCGGTGCTCTGGCATGGCGTGCACATTCGCCAGCTCCTTGGTTTCAAAACAACCGGCACGCCCCGCAGTGTGCGGTCGGCCGCAGCTCCAGCGCCGATAACGCCCAACTCGGCTCCTGAAGCCGCAGCCAATGGCGTCCCCGGGGCCTCATCTGTTTCCATGTCCGCCAGCCGCCTCTCGCGACTAGTTTCCATCCGCACTTTGTCGAAGCCGGAGGGCACCACCGTCGCGCTTTTTCTCCAGGCTCCAACGCGCTGGGAGTCCGGACGACTGAAAGAGCCGGAGCGGATCTATTTTGACCTGGAGAACACGCAAGTCGCTGGCGAGCTGTTGGGCAAGTCGCGTGAGGGGCTCGCCGTCCCGGTAAACGATGGGCTAGTAAGGCGAATTCGGGTGAGCATGCGCGACGCTTCGGCACTCCGCATCGTGATCGAGTTGGCCGCGCCCGCCGAATACTCGGCCGTGCTTTCTTCTGTCGAGCCTTATCGGCTGATGATTGTCATCCGCGGCACCCAGGCGCCGAATAGCGGGCCTGTCAGTTCGGAACCAGCACCGTCAAAGAAGGTCCCGGGCGCAGAGCTGCGGACACCCGCGCCGAATGCGGCACTTAGCCGCCACCCGAGGATCGTTATCGATCCCGGACACGGCGGCGCGGAGGAAGGCGCCATCGGTCACGGCGGCCTGAAAGAAAAAGACCTGGTGCTGGATATTGCGAAGCGGCTGGGCGAGCTGCTCGCCCGCCGCCTCGACGCGGAGGTAATCTACACTCGCACTGAGGACGTTGCGGTTCCGCTTGAGGCCCGGGCAACGATGGCCAACCAGGCCGCTGCCGACCTGTTTATCTCCATCCATGCCAATTCGAGCGGCGACCCCAACCGGCGTGGAGTTGAGACCTACTACGTCACGAACAGTCCTTCCACGCTGGGGGTAAAAGGGAGCGCGCTGAAGCCGGTGCGTGAGGACCGCAAGCTGAGCGAATCACGCCGGCTCGCCGTAGAGGTGCAGCAGGCGCTTTATGGTGCTTCCCGCGGCGAAAAAGGCGTGGTGGACCGCGGCGTTAAACAAGCGCCATTTGTTGTGCTGCTCGACGCAGAGTTGCCTTCCATTCTGGCCGAGGTGGCATTCGTCACCAGCCCCACGGACGAGCAGAAACTGAGCACGGCGGAAGGGCAGCAATCCATCGCGGATGCGCTCTATCGCGGCATCGCTGGCTATCTCTCCTCGGCGAAGCCCGCCAAGATGGTTGCGAGCCTGCCTGCCAGCGCCGGGCAGTAGAATTGAGCCATTGAATCATTGAGCCATTGGGCCAGCCTCAAAATGACTCAATGGCCCAATCGCACAATGGCCCAGTCTAGAGCACAGCCTTGTACTTTCGCACCAGCTCGTTTTTCACCTTCTTGAACATCTCCTGATAGCTGGCGCCACTTCTGCGCATTTCTTCCGAATACTGCTCGAGAATGGCGCGCACCTCATCGTTGATGCGATCTTCCAGGCTCAGCTCTTCCAGCAGAGCGGCGTGAACCCGCTGCTGCGTTGCCGTCTCGTCCCGGGTTTCGATGAACTCGCGCTTGATCAGTTGCTTTGTGACTTCGCGGGCCATGTAGCCCACGTATTCTTTGGAAAGGAGCATTGTGCCGTACGTACCCAATTCGAAGAATATCACAGCCGTTACCCTAGGCTGAGCCATTGCGTGATTGAGTCATTGAAACCAGGCCGTCCCCGATAGCTCAATGGAGCCGATCACCCGTCTGGACACAGAGCCGTTCTGGGAGTAGCGTAGAGTTTGTCTCTCCGATGCCGGACGACCTCACCAACCTCAAAGACGACATGACCGCCTTCATCGAAGGCCACGGCATGCGCCGCTTCCATGCCTACGTGGGTGAAGAAGTGCCTAGCGTGATGTGGGACTCCAGCGACAATCCCGAGAGCTGGAAGGATTTCGTCGAGCTGGCCAAGCACGCGGGTGCCACCTTCCTCACGATGAGCGACGTGGTGCTGGAAAAGGAAGACCTGGACTTTCTGGTGGATCGCCTGAAGAATGCCCCCTATCCCGACGAAGACGACATCGAAGAAGCGCGCTGGCTGCGCACCTACATCGGCAAGACCGGGTTCGTGCAGCTCGGCTGGCCGCATCAGGGCACGGTCTTCCTCTACGAAGCTTCGACCGAATGGTACGATCGGTACCAGCGCCTGGTGGACATGGCCGAGGAGTACGGCGGCATCGTCTTCGACGAACCCGAGCAGGACGACGAGCACTGACCCGTGCGCTGGACCCTGAAGGCAGCCGACGAATCCATTGTCTGCCGCCTTGCTTCCGAGGCTGATCTCGATCCGCTAGTGGCGCGCCTGCTGGCAGTGCGCGGCGTGCGTGATTCAGAAGAGGCTGCCCACTTCCTCCATCCAAAGCTGGAGCACCTGCATTCCCCTTACCTCATGCTGGGCATGAAGACGGCCGTAGAGCGCCTGCAGGCAGCCATCGAGCGCAAAGAGAAGGTGCTCATCTATGGCGATTACGATGTGGACGGCACCACTGCCATCGTCATCCTGAAGGTGGCCATCGAGCTCTGCGGCGGTGTGGCCGATTTCCACGTGCCGCACCGCATCCGCGAAGGCTACGGAATGCGCGACGAGGTGATCGAGCGCGCGGCGGCCGATGGCGTGCGACTGATCGTCAGCGTGGATACTGGCATCCGCGCCTTTGCCGCCGCG
>DASQXC010000431.1:0-4988 GCA_035639935.1 Terriglobales bacterium | reverse complement strand
CATCGGAACCGCCATCATTGCCGCAAACCGCATAGACCAGGTGCCGGCCCGGACGATGATCGCTGGCCGGACGGCACCAGCCCGAGTCCGGCAGAGTGCATCCCAGGGGGTTGAAGGTGTTGCCGCCATCGGTTGACGGATAAACGGTGTACCGCCCTGGCCCACAGCCAGTTCCCTGGTTGCCCAGCGGATAGGTGACCTTATCGCCTTCGTTACCGAAATAAAACACATGGCCGTCTCCGTGGGCAGTGATCCACGGACGATCATCAATGAACTGTGCCGCGGGAATCAGCGGACGAGTGGTTTCCAGGGTCACATTCCCCAAGCCGTTGATCTTCCAACGCACAAAAGTATCGTCAGCGACGTTGGTATCGACGAAATAAAGATGGTCGGCGTCGTCCAGCGCCATGTCACCCTCATCGCCAAACTCGTGCTGCTCGATACTGAGCGGCGTCAGACCGGGAATGTCCGCCCAGGTTTGCCCGCCATCAACCGAGATCCAATCCCAAGACATGCTGCGCGTGTAGGTGGGCGAATTCAGATCGGGCGCCAGCACCAGTTGCCAGTTTTCTTTATGGGCCGTGGCAAAGATATTTCCGAAGTGGTCAGCAACGAAACTGGGTTCGTAGCCAAAGCCGCCCGTCGGGGTAACCTTGACTGGCGGTCCAAATGTGTTGTTCCCCTGCGCTTGACAAAACCCGACCAGCAGGAAGAGAAATGCAATTGCCGCGCGCAAGACAGATAACGCGCGACGCCACAGGCTGGAAGTCATGGGAGTTCTCCTCTCAGGGAAGAAGTCGCTTAGCCGGGGGCGTGGTGTTACTGCTGGCGAGAGATGCCGGCCGGTGGCAAAGAGTTGCCCAGCAACTTTGCCCTGAGAACTTCCTGTATCTGTTTTTCGAAGAGCGTCGCCGAAATTTCTGGGTGAATATCCGGCGGTTCTTGGGCTGGGAATGGCGCCCAGGTGGGCTAAGCAAGTGACAGCCGGACCTGTAAGCCGAATTCTGTCTGCCCATCTTGCGACAGGCAGGACGGTCATTCCTCTGCGCCGCGCATTACTGAGCGGCTCTAGCGACCTACCCGGAGGTCATCAAGGCGCAACCTGTTCGGGCTCGCCTGAAGCGTCCCATGTTGGCCGGCGCGCCGAGTCAGCGCGCGGCTTCCCCGGCCTCAACAGCCCAGGAAGCTCTCCCTCCCTATTTGGTCTTGCTCCGTGTGGGGTTTACCCTGCCCGCTCCATTGCTGAAGCGGCGGTGCGCTCTTACCGCACCTTTTCACCCTTACCCTACGCAGTCGCCCGCGCTTGGCGGTATTTTTTCTGTGGCACTTTCCGTCAGCGATCTTTGAGAATCGCCGCCCGGACGTTATCCGGCACACTGCTCTACGGAGTTCGGACTTTCCTCCCCCGTACCCGCGCAGCCTGGACGCATCCAGCGTTCGCGGGACAGGAGCGACCGTCCGGTCCGGCTGTCAACCCGCTTATTATAGTAGATGTGTCTGGCGGCGCATGGATTCTCGGCCAATGCGCAGAACACTGCCTGGCAAACTGAATTTGTGATTTGCGATTTGTGATTTGTGGCTCCAGCCAGCCGATCCCCCATCACAAGTCACAAATCAGAAAGCACAAATGTCCAGCCTGGAAGCCATCCGCATTGCTTTGCAATCGCTGTGGGCGAACAAGCTGAGATCGGTGCTGACACTGTTAGGCGTGGTGATTGGTGTGGCCGCCGTCATTGCCGTAGTCACCTTCGTCAACGGCATCAACGGCTATGTGGCGGAGAAGGTCTTCAACTTGGGCGCCGACGTTTTCATCGTCGCCAAAGTGACGCCGGTCATCACCAATGTGGATCAATACCTGGAGGGCCTCAAGCGCAAAGACATGACGCTGGAGGACTACGAGGCGGTGCGCGATGGTTGCCTCAAATGCCGTCATGTCGGCGCTACCACCTTCAACCCCAACGGCCACGTGAGCTACGCAGAGCGCTCGCTGACCGACACTTGGGTGCGCGGCTTCACCCCTTCCATGTTGCCGATCCTGGATACCGAGATCGTGCTCGGCCGTGCGCTGAATGAGACCGACATGCGCACGGCGGCGGCGGTGGCCATTATCGGGCAGGACGTCGTCGATAACGTGCTGCCCAGCGTCGATCCCGTTGGCAAGGAGATTCGTCTCGACGGCTCCGTCTATACCGTCATTGGAGTAGGCAAGCGCGAGGGCAAGACGCTGGGCCAGACCCGCGACAATTACGTGATTGTCCCCATCACCACATGGCAGCGACAATACGGTTCACGCGTAAGCATCCGCATCGTTGGCAAAGCCTTTGGGGTGGATGGACTCAGCGACGCCCTGGACGAAGCACGTGCCATCATGCGCTCCCGCCGCCATGATCTGCCGGGACGGCCGGATAGCTTCGCCGCGGAAACCAACGGGAGCTTCCTCTCGCTGTGGAGCGAACTGAGCAGCAATTTCTTTATTGCCATGGTTGCCATTGCATCGATCTCGCTGGTGGTGGGCGGCATCGTCATTATGAACATCATGCTGGTCTCGGTCACTGAGCGCACGCGCGAGATCGGCATCCGCAAAGCCTTGGGCGCGCGCCGCCGGGACGTACTGCGGCAGTTCCTGATCGAATCCGGAACCATGGCATTGGTAGGCGGAGTGATCGGCGTCCTCTTCGGAGTGGCTACCGCCAAGACGGTCACGTTACTCATTGGCATGCCTTCGGTGATCAAGCTGTGGGCGGTGCTGGCCGGCTTGGCCGTCTCCGCATCCGTCGGCATTTTTTTCGGCGTGTACCCTGCGCGGCGTGCCGCTCGCCTGGATCCCATCGCCGCATTAAGGTTCGAGCTATGACCATCCGCAAGGGTGATTTCGGCGAGATCTTGCGTATGGCCATGGACACCATCCGCAACAACAAGCTGCGCTCCGGGCTCACGGTGCTGGGCATTGTGATCGGCGTGACAGTGGTGGTGGGGATATCGTCGGTGGTCAGTGGTCTGAACGACAACTTCAGCCGGGCCATCAGTCAATGGGGATCGGACATCATCTTCGCCTTCCACATGCCGGCCATCAACTTCGGGCGGCCGCCGGAGGCCATTCGTAAGCGCAAGGAACTGACGTACGAAGACGCCCTGGCGATGAAAGACCTGCCACACGTGAAGTTCGTGACCGCAGGGATGCGCTATTTTCTGCCACAATTCGGCAGCGGCTCCTACGTGGTGGACTACCAAGGCAGGAAGGCGAAGAACGTAATCCTGGAGGGCGACACCGCTTCGGTGAAAGATGTCTACGATCTCGACCTCAGGACCGGGCGCTGGTTCGGCGAAATCGAGGAGCAGCAGCGCGAGCCGGTAATCGTGCTCGGCTCGGAAACCGCTGACCAGCTCTTCGGCAGCGAAGATCCGCTCGATAAAGAACTGGTGATCGAAGGCAAGTCATTCCGCGTGATTGGCGTCACCCAGCCGCGCCGCAGCATCACCGGTGGCGGCAAGAACCCGGAAGACAACATCGTGGTCTTTCCGCTTTCCACCTTCCGCAAGCTGCATCCTGAGCTGAAGGCGTACTGGATCACGGTAAAGGCCACCTCGCATCCCGACATGCAGAAGGCCATTGACGAGATGCGTGATCTCCTGCGTCGCCGCCGCAAGGTGCCGTTCAACGCGCCCGATAATTTCGAAATCTTCACCCAGGACTCGATCTCCGAAGTGTGGAACCAGATCACGGGCGCGGTGTTCATTTTTATGTTCGCGGTGTCGAGTGTGGGGCTGATTGTTGGCGGTGTAGGTGTGATGAACATCATGCTGGTGTCGGTGACCGAACGCACCCGCGAGATTGGAGTACGCAAAGCCATCGGGGCGCGCCAGCACGACATCCTGCTGCAGTTCACGCTGGAAGCCATTACGCTCACCTGTTTGGGCGGTGTGATCGGAATCATACTGGGTGCGCTGGTGACGCTCGCCATCCGCCTGTGGTCCGTCTTGCCGGCGAGGATGTCAGTTGCGTGGACCATCACCGCCCTGGTTGCCGCAGCCATGGTCGGGCTGGTCTTCGGCATCTATCCAGCGTGGAAAGCGGCTAACCTCGATCCGATTGAAGCCCTGAGATACGAGTAAGAGGAGCACGCCTTCAAATGAACTTCAACCGTCGACCTGCGTGTTGACATCACCAAGGTCGGCATAGACGGACGGCATCAAAATTCTGGTAATTGGTCAATTTCCGGTCTAGCCCGTGATCCAGCCTGATTCTTACTGTCCGATGGTTCGCGGGCACGCCTGAGCTGCAGATTCGCATGGCCGCTGACTGCGATCTCCCCAGTAACTACTATCGTGATTGCCAGCTAGTCCGATTCGTGACGAACGACATCAACTGTTCGAATAAGCCCGCCTTTCCTTATTCCGCTTTCACCCAGGTATCCGAGCCTGTCAGCTTAACCGACACGTCGGACAAGAAGATGTGCAGGGGCTTGCCATCGGCGGTGCCGCGGTGCTCGGTTGAGATCAGCAGGGGACCTGCCTTCTTGTAGCCTGCCCACGTCGCGATCACGAGGCTCGGCTTCTGCGGCCCGCCGCGGTGATAAGCCATTTGCTCGACGCGATTGTCTTTGCCGACGTAGAGTTCCCAGGTGTCGCCCGGCGTATAGCCGCCGTCCGCAGGATACTTCACCGAGACCAGCTTGGCCGAGCCGTTGCCCGCCGCCAGCTTATGCGCACCTTGATCCGTCACCGTGGCACTGGTGTCCCAGTAAGCATGGAAGGGGAACAGAAGCCAATAATTATCGTTGATGAAACCCGGATCGACTTCGTTTTTCACGGCGTCGGGCTGGCTGCCGAGCTCGGAGCGCACATAGGAAACCTTGACCGGCTTGCCGTCTTTATCCTTCCCCTCGTAGGAGACCTTGCCGGTCTTGGGCTCCCACTCCCACGCGCGAGCAAGCTTGACTCCGGGGAAATCCAGGTTGAAGGTGTAGCGGATACCCTCGACTTGCCCA
>DASQXC010000430.1:0-3020 GCA_035639935.1 Terriglobales bacterium | reverse complement strand
TGTTCGGCTTCCTGATCCTCTTTGCCCAAACGTCAGCCATCGCGCCGTTTATTTATACGCTCTTTTGAGTCGGGAGGCGCTGGATCCCTTTTCGGGAGGGATTGACGAGCTTCCCAGCCCCTGGCTGGGAAAGCCGTGATTGCAGCCAACTAACATCTGCGATCAGGCCGTTGGCCGAGTTGCGCTGGCGGCCAGCCGCGTCAGTGTGCATCCCCTTGTGGTATCAGCTAAACTTACCCCGAATGTACTGCTTGGTATATTCTTCCTTCGGATCTTCAAACAGTTTCTTGGTGTCGCCGTATTCGACCAAATAACCGGTGCGCCCGCTCCCGGAGGTATCGACATACATAAACGCCGTTTTGTCCGCCACGCGCATCGCCTGCTGAAGATTGTGGGTGACCACTGCGATGGTGTACTTCTTCTTCAGCTCTTGCATCAACTCCTCGATGCGCTGCGTGGCGATCGGGTCGAGCGCCGAGCACGGTTCGTCCATCAGCAGGACTGCTGGCTCGGTGGCGATGGCGCGTGCGATGCACAAGCGCTGCTGCTGCCCGCCGGACAACGACAGACCACTCTGCTTGAGCTTGTCCTTCATTTCGTCCCACAGCGCGGCGCCGCGCAGTGCTTCCTCCACCCGTCGGGCGATGTCGCCTTTGTAGCGGTTCAGCCGTAGTCCAAAGGCGACATTGTTGAAGACGCTCATGGCAAAGGGGTTGGGCTGTTGAAACACCATGCCGATATAGCGGCGCACGACCACCGGATCGACCTTCGGATGGTAAATATCCTTGCCGCGAAAATGCACGTGCCCCTCGAGGCGAAATCCACGTATCAAGTCGTTCATACGGTTGAGGCACCGTAAGGCCGTGCTTTTGCCGCAGCCGGAGGGGCCGATGAACGCGGTGATCCTGCCCTGATAGATGGGAATGTCGCTGTCGCGCACGGCGAGAAATTTACCGTAGTAGAGATGATTGATCCTGCAGTCGATGATCACCTCCCCTGCACCATTGCCGCTGGCAACATCAGCACGGTTGCTTGCTTGTGTAGTGGTCGCCATGACGAGGCTCCTTCAGGGTTACAGTTGTCGTCGGGAGAACAATTGACCCGTGACATTAATTACCAGCACCAGGAGGACCAGGATCAGTGCGGCGGCCCAGGCCATCTCGATTTGGCTCTCGAAGGGCATCCCGGCGAAGTTGAAAATCAACACTGCCAGCGACGCGGTCGGCTCCATCAGGACCAACTTGCCGTCTTGGAAGAGCCAGTAATTGCTGAACAGGGCGGTGAACAGCAAGGGCGCTGTCTCGCCGGCGGCTCGGGCTACGGCCAGCATCACGCCAGTCATCATGCCCGGCAGGGCGGTGGGCAATACCACGCGCCACACCACCTGGCTGGGCGTGCAGCCCATGCCGATGGCCGCTTCTTTCATACGCGCCGGGACCATTTTCATGGCTTCCTCCGCCGTCAGCATCACCGTCGGGAGCATCAGCAGCGCCAGGGCGACGCCGCCAGCTGGTGCGGAATAGGTCCCGGTGGCCAACACCACAGCCGCGTAGGCGAAGACTCCCGCCAAAATCGAAGGAAGTCCGGTGAGCGTCTTGGCGCAAAAGCGCACCGCCGACGCCATCCGGCTTTCTGGACCAAACTCGGCCAGGAACACCGCGGCCAGGACGCCAAACGGCACGCTGAGCAACGCCGCAATCCCAACCATCACCACGGTGCCGAGGATGGCATTACCAAAGCCTCCGCCTTCCTCGAAAGCCGTCGGCGGCAGCTCGACGAACAACTGCCAACTGAGCTTCGCACCGCCGCGCCACAACAGCATGATCAGCACCGAAAACAACGGCACGCAGGCGATCACGGTCGCCACAGCTGTGACCACGCTGAGCAGGGTGCTGAGCAACGTACGCGGCTCACGCAGCGACCGGCGCAGTGTTGGCAGATCGCTGCCGTCGGCGGTGGCTTGCAGAACTTCATCACGTCTCACTTCCTCTCCCCCGATAGCCCAGCGGTGGCGCGCCTGAGCACCGCCTCGCCACAGATATTGACCAGTAACGTGATCGCCAGCAGGATGACCGCGGCGTACATCAGCGCCTGCTCCTGGATCTTATTGGCCTCCGGAAAGTTCAGGGCTAACAGCGCTGCCAGAGTATTGGCCGGCGAGAATAGCGACAGACTTAGCTGGTTCGAGTTGCCCACCAGCATGGCCAGTGCCATGGTTTCCCCCAAGGCGCGGCCAAACCCCAGGACCAGTGCCCCAAAGATGCCGGTGGACGCCGTCGGCAGCATCACGCGCAGAATCGCTTCCCAACGCGTCGCTCCCATCCCGAAAGCCGCCTCCTTGAGCCTGTAAGGTACGGCGCTCAAGGCGTCGCGAGAGATGGCGGAGATGGTCGGCAGGATCATGATGGTGAGCACTATCGCAGCCGGCAGCATGCCGGGACCGCTGAGCGTCGTACGAAAGAGAGGGATCCACCCCAAATGGGTATGCAGCCAGTCGGCCGCGGGGCGGATTGTAGGAATGACCACAAAAATGCCCCACAACCCATAGACGACGCTGGGAATGGCCGCGAGCAGCTCGACGATGTTCTTGAAGATCACTTCAACCTTGGGGGGCAGAAAATCTTGCGTGAGAAAAATCGCGATGGAAACGCCAAAAAATCCGCCAAGGAGCAGCGCCAGCACTGAACTGTACATGGTGCCCCAGATCGCCGGCAGCACACCGAAGCGGCTTTGGTTGACGTCCCAGGTAGTAGAGGTGATGAAGCTTAGGCCGTACTTTTGCATGGCTGGAGCTGCATTGCGGCCCACCTGTCCGAGGAGGTACAGCACCAACACAATCGTCAGCACGGCGAACATGAACGTTAGGCCCCGAAGCGATCGATCCAAGAACAGGTCGAGCCTGGATGGCGGCGTGGAGATCGACTCCCTCGCCGTCATCTCTTCCGTAAACAGTGTCGATTTCATGAGGTGCCGCTTCCAGAAGGAAATCCATACCGACCGGCTGCCCGGCCGTCAATTGT
>DASQXC010000429.1:0-3281 GCA_035639935.1 Terriglobales bacterium | reverse complement strand
GCAGCAGTTCGGAGTTGCGGTCCCGCATTTCGCGGCGCTTGCGATGGAATCCGATAGCGAAGCGGTGCGCTTCATCGCGAACCATCTGCACCAGGTGCAACACGGGCGAGTGATGATCCAGAACTACCGGCTCATCTTCCTGCCCGAAGATGTAAATGATCTCCTCGCGTTTGGCGATTGACGCTAGCGGCTGGTTCAAAATGCCAAGCTCGTCGAGCGCCTGCGCAGCCGCATGCAGTTGGCCGATGCCGCCATCAATCAGAATCACGCTCGGCATTGGCTGCTTCTCTTCGAGAACGCGCTTATACCGCCGGCCCACAACTTCGCGCATGCTCGCAAAATCGTCCACGCCTTCAACCGTTCGGATGATGAACTTCCGATAATCGGATTTCTTCATCTTGCCGTCTTCCCACACCACCATCGAGGCTACGGTTTCTGCACCCTGGATGTGGGAGATGTCGAAGCACTCGATGCGGCGCGGCAGTTCGGGCAGCGTAAGCGCGTCGTGGAGCGCTTCCTGGATGGCCTTGGTCGCGGGCTTCATCACGCGGAAACGCTGTTCGTATGACTGCTTGGCGTTGCGCCCTGCAAGATCGATGAGCGAGCGCTTCTCGCCACGCTGCGGCACCACGATGTCCACCCGCCTCTGCCGTTTCTCCGACAGCAGCTCTTCCAGGGCGGCGCAGTCCTCAAAATCCACCGGAACATAGATCGTGTGCGGCACGTACTCCTGGTCTATATAGACCTGCTTCAGCAGGGCAGAGAAGAACTCGCTGGGATGAAAACCCTCATCGCCTCCAGAGTTTTGGCCGCCTGCAAATGCGAACTCCGGCAAGTCCTCCCAGAAAAACTCGCGCCGGTCCAGCACCCGCCCGCCGCGCATGTGGAACAGGTTCACGGCCAGCATTTGGTTTTCGTAGTGATAGCCGAAGACGTCGGCGTCGTCGCCCTCGGCGGCCGCCATGCGCTGCTTTTCGTGGAGTTGCTCGACCGTCGCCAGCAGGTCGCGATATTTGGCCGCCCGTTCGTACTCCTGCTGCTCCGCAGCCTGCTCCATGCGCTGGCGCAAGGAGCGCGCCAGGTCCGTCTGCCGACCTTCGAGGAACAGCCGCACATCGCGCACTGCCTCCTGATACGCATCCGGCGTGGTCAGTCCTTTTACGCACGGGCCCAAGCAGCGCCCGATGTAATACTGCAGACACGGCCGCGGGTGGTAGCGGGTCAAATCCACGGTGCACGAAGGGACCTTGAACGAGCGATGGATCAGGTCCACCGTCCGGTGCGCCAAGTTGGCAGGGAAGTAGGGGCCGAAGTAGAGGCTGCCGTCCTTCTTCAAGCGCCGGGTGACGTACACCCGCGGATAGCGCTCGCCCGCAGTCAGCTTGATGTACGGGTAGGTCTTGTCGTCGCGCAGCAGGATGTTGAAGCGCGGCTTTTTCTGCTTGATGAGATTGTTCTCGAGTGCCAGCGCTTCTTTCTCATTGTCCACCACGATGTAGCCGACATCCACCGCTTCCCGCAGCAGCGACCCGGTCTTGGCATCTTCCGGCCTCCCCTCCAGGAAATAGGAGCGTACCCGGGCCCGGAGGTTCTTGGCTTTGCCGACGTAAATCAGCTCGCCCTCGGCGTTCTTGTACAGGTACACCCCGGGCCCGGTGGGCAGCTCCCGGATTTTCTCCTGCAAATCCATGAACGTCGCCGGTCGTTGGGCTTTGGTTGTCGGTACCGTGAGCTACTGTTCTGCTAGTCTATGCTAGCAGCGTGTAAGAATTCTATTTTGCCGCCTTGGATTGCCAGCCCGGACTCCAACGTTTGGGCAGATCAACAAGTAACATCCAGTGCAGCAATCACTTAGCTTCGAGCGGTGAACGGCTGAATTGGCAAACCGCTTGCTAGCCTCTTTTCTGACCAGGGCCAACTGTAGTTGGTGGCCGTGTGATTTTCTCCCAGGAGTCTTCCCCATGAATTGCAAGTCATTTGCACTTGCCGGCGCTCTCAGTCTAAGCATGGTGTTCTCAGTGGGTTGCGCCAGCAAGAACTATGTAAGAAATCAGACAACCCCCATTATCGACAAGACTAACGAGCTGGATGATTTGACGGCAAAGAACTCCCGGGAGATCAAGGATACTGACGCCCGCGCTCAGAAAGGCATCCAGGACATACAGGCCAAAGCTGCCGAAGCCGACCAGAAGGCCTTGGCGGCTGGCAAGAGCGCCGATGAAGCCCAGAATGTGGCTAGTCAGGCCACCACGCGCGTCACCAGCCTGGCCAATACCGTCGCCAACCTGGACAACTATCGCCCGGTGGTCGAGACCACGGTTCACTTCGGATTCGATAAAGCTGACCTGACGTCCAAAGCCAAGCAGGCCCTCGACCAACTCGGCGGCGACATTCCGAATGCCAAGCACTACATCATCGTAGTGGACGGCAACACCGACTCCACCGGACCTGCCGACTACAACTATCAGCTCAGCGAGCGTCGCGCCTCTGCGGTCATTCAGTACTTGGCCGAGAAGTACGACGTGCCGGCCCACAAGATCTTTGTCATTGGATTGGGCAAGGACAAACCGGCGGCCTCGAACGCCAGCAGCACCGGTCGCGCCAAGAATCGCCGCGTGGATGTTCGTCTGATGACCAACAGCACCGAAAGTCAGACGGCTTCCAACACATCTGCCACCACAACCTCTACGACGCCATCACGCTAGAGTTTTCCTCCCCCCGAGGAACTTTCACCACAGGCCGTTCTGGAATCTCGGACGGCCTGATTTTTTGCCGTTGCGAAGGCTCAGGTGAGATAGCATTTAGGAGTGAGTGCCCCACCCGGAGCCTGCCCCGAGCGAAGTCGAGGGGCCGGTTTCGCCAACGGAGGGGTTTTGGGGCGGGGTCGCCGAAAGGGCGTGTCCTTATCGTAATTGTCACAGCATCTGTTGACGCAAGTGCGCTCCTGTGCTGTTGTAGATACTGGGAACATTTTGTAGGCGCCTTTTCAATACCCCGACAAGCCGCAGTTGTCGGGGGTACCCCCAGCAGGAGTGTTCTTTGACAAAACGAAAATTCAGGCATGGTAAGTCCTTGCTACTGAATATTTTCCGTATAAATCTTTTAGTCTCTTGGTTTTCCCCGGGCAATCTCGCCTAAGCTGCTGGTTTCAAAGGATTGGGCATCAAAGGGCGGGGTAGGGAGGCAGGAAACAGGGACAGGAGGTCGGATCCACGGCTCGACGACCCGCGACTTAGCGGTGGCGTACAATATTTTAAGATGTGGAAGTACCTCCTGCTCGT
>DASQXC010000428.1:0-5007 GCA_035639935.1 Terriglobales bacterium | reverse complement strand
GGGCGGGAGGAGTATGGCGCCGAGCGCCTGGTCGCGCATCTTTCCCGGCCTGACGCCTGCGCCGAAACCTTGCTCGACGACGTGCGCATGTTCTGCGGCGGTTCCTTCGCCGATGATGCCACTGTTATTCTGGTGCGCGCTCAGGCTGCGCTTTAAGCTGGATCATTCATACGGTCCAGTCAGCAAGCTTGGATCAGGGCTTGTTTGCGGTGTCCGGAGCCGCGCAGTAGGACATGTCCTCTTGGCACCTTTTCCTCCGCCGCACAGGCCGATATACTGGTAGATTGATGTTATCTAGAAGATAATATCGGCTTAACTCACGCTCTTTGACAATCAAGGCCAGAACAGTGAAGAACGCCACCTAAGTCCTTTTTGCAACTGTTTTTGCGCGTAAGTCCTTTGTTTCATCAGTTCGCGACGGTTGGCCCACTGTATACAGTCGCTAAGCTGATGATTCTACTAAGAACCGGAGAGGGGGGTGGGATTAACGTCGCGGTAAACATGGGCCGCGCATCGCGGGCCGAAAACCGAAGCGACTCAACCTCTGCTATATTCGCTTATATTCCCTTGCTTGCATGGAACTGATCTCGCCAGTGGATTACGCGAAGCAGTCGGTGCTCGCGGTCCAGGAATATGCGCTGCTGGCCGGGCGCTCTATCGTTAACGTCTTCCGGCACCCGCGGTACGTCGGCGATACTGTCATGCAGGCCGACCTGATCGGTGTGGGCTCGCTGCCCATTGTCGTGCTGACCGGCTTCTTCACCGGTGCGGTGTTGGCTTTGCAGACATCCAATACCCTGCAGCGCTTCGGCTCGCTCTCGCTCACCGGACAACTGGTCTCGCTCTCCATGGTGCGCGAACTCGGCCCCGTGCTCACCGGGTTGATGGTCTCCGGGCGCAACGCTTCGGGCATGGCCAGCGAGCTGGGCTCCATGGTCGTCACCGAGCAGATTGACGCCATGCGCGCCCTGGGCACCGATCCTTCCAAGAAGCTGGTGACCCCGCGGGTGGTCGCCACCGTGTCCATGCTTTTCTTTTTGACGGTGATCTCCGACCTGGTGGGCCTAACGGGTGGTTGGGCGGTGAGCTACTTAATCCTGGGCCTCGATTCGAACCAGTACTGGACCACCGCCTGGCAGTCGCTGCATTTTGCCGACGTTTTCATGGGGCTGCTGAAACCGACCATGTTCGGCTACATCATCGCTACTGTGGGCTGCCATTTTGGGCTGTCCACCAGGGGCGGCACGCAGGGCGTCGGTCGCTCCACCACGCAGGCGGTGGTGGCGGCCTCGGTGCTCATTCTGGTGGCGGACTTTTTTGTCACCAAGCTGCTGATGGCGGTGCTGGAGGCCTAGCCGTGGTGCCTACGCCCGAAGCCCCCAGTTACGCCGGCGCGCTCGTCGCCGGACCAGCTCTGCAGAAGGCTATTGGCTTCCACGATGTGAGCCTGGCCATCGAGGAGAAACGAGTGCTGGACGGGGTCTCATTCCACCTCGAACACGGCGAGACCAAAATTCTGCTGGGCGTGGCCGGTACTGGCAAGACGATCATCCTTAAACTGGCGTTGGGCCTGCTGAAGCCCGACGGCGGACACATCTATGTGCTGGACCACGACGTCACCGCCATGGAGGAGGAGGACCTCTTCGAGCTACGGCGCAAAATCGGAATGGTGTTTCAGGAAAGCGCCCTGTTCGACTCCTTGACCGTTAAAGAGAACGTCGGCTACCGGCTAATCGAAGAAGGCGCGCCGGATGACGAGGTGGAAGCACGCGTCAGCGAAGCTTTGCGCTTCGTCGAACTGGAGCACACTCTCAGCATGTTCCCATCGCAGCTCTCCGGCGGGATGCGGCGGCGCGTGGCCATCGCCCGCGCCATCATCACCCAGCCGGAGCTGCTGCTCTACGACTCACCCACCGCCGGTCTCGATCCCATTACCTCGACCACCATCATCGAGCTCATCGTCAAGCAGCGGGATGTTTATCACACCAGCGCCCTGATGGTGACCCACCGCCTGCAGGACGCCTTCATCATGGCCTCGCACTGTTTTGACAAAGAGGAAAGCCGAATGCGGCCGATCACTAGCGGCGAGCAGGTGGATGCCAATACCAGCTTCCTGATTCTGCGCGAGGGCAAGGTGATCTTCGACGGTACCGCCACGCAACTGGCCCGCTCCCGGGACGAATACATTCGCGAGTACCTGTCATAAGTGAACGACTTCAGTTGCCAGTTAGGCGCGGACCTTTTTTATTGATGTCCTACTCCGCTTATTTATGTACTTCTCCGCGAAGCAGTGCTCGCCATCGGCAATGCTCCCCACGATCACGCTCACTGGAACGCGCGTGTGCTTGATGCACGGGTCACCATGATGAATCGCGGGAGGCGATTACGATTTCTGTGGCGCCAGTCCATAAGACACCTCAAATCTTAACTGGTGACCTGGCCAACAGGCTGAGCTTCCAGCGGCGCCGGACGCGAGTAGGTGCACTTCACGGCGGACGCCGCCTCTGCTTCCTCTGTAGTGCCCTTGCGACGGCGCGGCTTCGGCTGCTCGTCCTCAGCGGCGCGTTTGTTATTGGGGCACACGATCACCGCCCCTGACTTAAGGTTCTTCAGCAATAGATAGGAACTGCCGCATTCCGGACAACTCTCAGACAGCGGCTTGTGCGCGGAAGTGAACTTGCAGTCAGGGTAATTCGAGCAGCCGTAGAAGACGTTGCCGCGGCGGCGGGCTTTCTTCTCCACCAACTCGCCTTCCTTGCACAGCGGGCAATTCATCCCGATGTAATTCTGCTTAATGTACTTGCATTGCGGGTATCCGGAGCAGGAAGTGAACTCACCGTAACGACCGTGCCGCAGCACCAGGTTGCGCCCGCACTTCGGACAGGTCTCATCCAGTGGAATGTCGGGGACCTTACGTGCCTGGTCGAGCCGGCGCGTGGTCCTGCACTCGGGATACCCAGTGCAGGCCATGAACTGTCCGAAGCGCCCGCGCTTGAGCACCATCACGCGGCCGCAGTTCTCGCAATACTCTTCCTGCGCTGTCTCCTGGGTGTCGGCTGAGTCGAGATCGGGCAGGTCGATAGGATTTTCCTTGGTGAAAGTGCAGGAGTTGGGATCGTCTTTGTCGTAGGCACTGCAGGCGTAGAAGGACCCGTGTTTCCCCCACTTGATGACCAGCGGCGCGCCACAACGCTCACAGAGCTGGTCGGTGGGCTTCTCCATGCGCTTGATGTTTTCCATGTGCATCTGCGCATATTGAAGGTCCCTCTCGAACGTCCTATAAAACTCGGCAAGCGTGTCGGTCCACTTTTCTTTGCCTTCCTCGATCTCGTCCAGCTCTTCTTCCAGGCGCGCTGTGTACTGGACGTCGAAGATGTCCTTGAAGTTCTCCACCAGCAGGTCGGTGACCACGAAGCCGATCTCCGTGGGCAGGAACTTGCCACCCATCTTGTTGACGTACTGCCGTTCCTGAATGGTGCTGAGAATGGTGGCGTAAGTGGACGGTCGGCCGATGCCGCGCTCTTCCAGCTCTTTTACCAGCGACGCCTCGTTGTAGCGGGGAGGCGGCTCGGTGAAATGCTGCTCCGGCTTGAGGCCCCTGAGCGTGAGCTTCTGGCCTTGCTCGAGCGGCGGCAGCTTGTGCTTGAGCGCTTCGTCCTCTTCGTCCCGGCCTTCCTTGGACTCCTCGTACACTTTGAGGAAGCCGTCGAACTTGAGTACCGAGCCGGTGACGCGGAAGAGGAAGATGTCGCTAGCTGATTTCGCGTCAATGTCTACCGTGGTCTGATCGAACATCGCCGGATTCATCTGCGAGGCGACAAACCGCTGCCAGATCAGCTTGTAGAGCTTGAATTCGTCTTCATGGAGGTACTGCTTGATGCTGTCCGGAGTGCGTGCCGCCGAGGTCGGGCGAATGGCTTCGTGCGCCGCCTGCGCCTCTTTCTTCTCCTTGTAAACATTCGGCGATTCCGGCAAGTATTCGCGGCCATACTGGCCGGAGATCAGTTCCCGAACTTCGGCTAGCGCGTCGTTCGCGACGCGAGTCGAATCGGTGCGCATGTAGGTGATCAGGCCGACCGAGCCTTCGTCGCCAAGTTCCACGCCTTCATAGAGCCGCTGCGCCAGCATCATGGTGCGCTTCACACTGAAGCGCAGCTTGCGCGAGGCATCTTGCTGGAGTTTGCTGGTGGTGAACGGCGGAGCCGCACTGCGGCGGCGCTCCCGCTTCTCGACCGAGCGGACCGTCCAATCGGCATTCTCCAGCGCCGCGCGGATCTTCTCCGCTTCCTCAGCATTGGGGACCTGGGTCTTTTCGTCACCACGACCCACGAAGCGGGCGTCGAAGGCCGGCGGCTTGGCGGCCGCCAAATGCGCGTCGATCGTCCAGTACTCCTTCTTTTGGAAGGCCTTTATTTCGCGCTCGCGCTCGACAATCAGGCGCAGCGCGACGGTTTGCACCCGACCCGCGGAGAGCCCGCGCCGCACCTTGTCCCACAACAGCGGCGAGATCTGGTAGCCGACCAGGCGATCGAGCACGCGGCGGGTCTGCTGCGCATCCACCAGGTTTTGGTCGATCTGGCGCGGATGCTGAAAGGCGTCCTGCACGGCGCGCTTGGTGATCTCGTTGAAGACGACGCGATGAAATGGGATGTCGTTGCCATTCCTCTTGCGGCTGGCGCCATCTTGGGATAGCTCTTCCGCCAGGTGCGCAGCGATGGCCTCGCCCTCGCGATCGGGGTCGGGCGCGAGGTACACGGCGGCCGCCGCCTTCGCCAGCTTCTTCAGCTTGGCGACGACCTTCTCTTTGCCGGGAATAATTTCGTAATCAGGCTCGAAGTCGTTCTTGACATCCACGCCCAGGATGTTCTTGGGCAGGTCCTTGACGTGGCCGAGCGAGGCCTCGACTTCGTAATCACTTCCCAGGTACTTATTTATCGTCTTCGCCTTGGCGGGCGATTCGACGATGACCAGCGATTTAGGCAAAATCCTCTCTCCCCGTAGGGTGTA
>DASQXC010000427.1:0-4021 GCA_035639935.1 Terriglobales bacterium | reverse complement strand
GCCTCGTAAATACGAATTCTTTTATCATACTAAGGAAATATGAAAACTTACTCCCGAAAGATCGCTGAACGCGGCCAAGTCACTGTGCCCAAGGAGTTGCGTGACCGGTTCGCCCTGCAGCCGCACACCGAGGTAGAGTTTGCGTCCGATGGGGAGATCATCCTCCTTCGCAAAAAGGCTAGGAGCATGGACCTAGAAAAGTGGAAAGGGAAGGCGAGTAAGATCTTTGCCAAGCTGGGCTATCGCTCAGTAGATGCATATGTCGAAAGTGTGCGCGGCAGGTGATTACCGCTGTGGACACAAATGTCCTGCTCGACATCCTGCTGCCGAATGAGGACTTTGTGGAGCGATCCGGCAAGGCGCTGGAGGCCGCAGCGACTGCGGGGTCCCTGGTTATCTGTGAGCTTGTCTATGCCGAGCTGTGTGTGGCCTTCGATTCTCAGGAGCAGTGCGACGAATTTCTTTCCGACATCGGCATTCACACTGACCCGTTGGATCGGCCGGCCAGCTTTCTTGCCAGTCGGGTCTGGCGAACATACCGCGAGCAGGGAGGCACGAGAGAGCGCATCCTCGCAGACTTCCTGATCGGCGCGCACGCGCAGGTCCAGGCATCGCGTCTGCTCACCCGCGACCGCGGATTTTATCGAAAGATGTTCCCATCGCTGAACCTGCTGGAACCGGCGTAACAGCTGTACGTGCGTGGTAGCTGAGGCTTGTGCTGTCTCAATTTAGCATTACGGCACAGCAATCTCTACAATGACGTGAGCCGGAGCTAGAATGCCAAACCCGGAATCGGAGCATGCTTGAACTTCGGGCTTGATTTTGCACATCACGCCGGTAGGCCGGCTACTTGAACGCAGGTATTACGCCTTAATTCGCCGGGCTTTCATAGCCGCTCTCAGTGCCCGCCGCACCTTGGCTTTATTCTCCGGTCGCTGAGTCCAGTGCAGCCGTTTCGCGGATGCTCTCTCCCGCGGCTCTGGGTTCTCACTCAGAGCTTCAAGTGCGCGGATTGCATCTTCAATCGCCTGCTTTTCGGTTCGCAGCTTGGCAAGAATAGTTGACAGGTTCAATGTCCTCTCCTTTCCATAAATGCTCAGGATGAACGAGCGCGACGAAGACATTACAACTCAGAGCGGCTACTTCGTCGATGGTACGTCCCTAATGCCCTATCCTGCGGCGTTCAGTGATGACGGGCGGCCGATGTGCCCATCGGTCCGAGAGCGCACCCCCCGCTCGCAGACGAAGTCAACCTTTGAAAGTGCCCAAGGGTGCGCCTGAGTTGGGCCGCGCGGCGTTCCGTTACTCGACCGGGGCAAGAGGAGCGCACGCATGGCTTCTCAGCCGGGTCTAGTGCCAAGCTACAATGCCCACGGCCGGGGAGCTTGTTAATGCCGGAAAGCCCGGAACTGCGTGGCTTCTTATTGACGCTGACGGTGTGCTCTACGACGCCGACCGGTCTATTGCGGGTGCAGCCGATACCGGTCCGATGGCTCCAAACGCACGCCACATTTATTTGTGACCAACAACACCTCGAAATCACGGGCAGCTCTGGCTGAAAAGCTCGCGTCCCTCGGTATTCCGGCAGTGGAATCCGAAATCCTTACGCCTGCTGTCGCCGCCGCAGACTGGTTGCGGGTCAACAGAAAAGGGGAGATCGCGCTATTCGTTCGCCCATCGGCGCGTCTGGATTTTCAAGATTTGCCCTGCCTCCCGGATGACACTGAACGCGGTGCCGCTTACGTCGTCCTGGGCGACCTCGGGGACCTATGGGACTATCGAACCCTGAACCGAGCCTTCCGCCTCCTGTATCACAATGCCGAAGCAAAGCTCATCGCATTAGGCATGACGCGTTATTGGCTGGCGCCCAGCGGTATCTCGCTGGACATCGCACCCTTTGTGGTCGCCTTGGAACACGCCACGCTCGTGTTCGGTAAACCCGCCGCTGCTTTCTTTCGAATGGCTACCAAGAGACTTGGCCTTCCCGCCAAACGCGTTCTCATGATGGGCGACGACATCCAGGCCGATGTCGGTGGCACACAAAAGGCCGGCCTGAAAAGGCGGTATGGTAAAGACTGGGAAGTTCCGGCCACGAGATCTTGCGGGCAAGATCCGACCGCACCTAGTGCTTGACTCCATCGCCGATCTGCCCCGTTGGTGGACTGAGAACGCATGAACAACCGCGATGTGGATGCGGCTTGGCGGTACCACAACGGCACGAAGCATTCCTATCAGAGTGTCCACGGTAGCCGCCATTACCTGGACTGGCGCAACCAGCCGCTGCTGTTCAAGATGTATCCGAAGCTTGCTGCCATCCCCCTGCCGCGCCAGGCCCCGCAGACTGGCGTGCCTGCGCTCTCCGCCATCAGCACACTCCCTGGCGAGTCGCAGTCGGCTGCGGTTCCCGACCTGAACGCCCTGGCCCTGCTCCTGCACCTTTCGGCCGGTGTAACCAAACAAAAGCGTTTTGCCGGCGGGGAGACCTTCTTATTCCGCGCCGCTGCCTGCACCGGAGCGCTGTACGAATTCGAACTGTACTTAGTGTGCGGCAACCTGCCGGGCCTCGATGCCGGCATATACCATTTCGGGGTTAAGGATTTCAGCTTGCCCAGGCTGCGCCAGGGCGACTGGCGCGGTGTGCTGGCCGACGCTACGGGAAGTGAGCCCGCGATTGTCCACGCGCCGCTGGTGATCGTTTGCGCGGGAACATATTGGCGGAATGCCTGGAAGTACCAGGCGCGCACCTACCGCCATTTCGGCTGGGACAGCGGAACCATCATTGCCAACCTGCTGGCGATGTGCGCGGCTTTACGGCTTCCGGCCAAAGTCGTGATGGGCTTTGTCGATCAACAGGTCAATCGCCTGCTCGATCTAGACACACAGCGGGAAGTCGCATTCTCGATGGTCGCCGTGGGTTGGACGCCGGAGCCGCCTCCGCGACCGCCAGGCGAGGTGCAGCCGCTCGGCCTCGAGACCGTACCGCTTTCGCGCAAAGAGGTGGACTTTCCCATGATGCGCGAGATGCACACCGCTTCCTCGTTTGTGTCGGCGCAGGAGGTCCAGACGTGGCGAGGCAAGACTCTGGTGAGACCCGTGACCCCGGCGGGCGGGCTCGTCACCCGGCTCGAGCCGTTGGGAGACCGCGAGATCCGGCTCGACAGCATCGAGCAGGTCATCCTGCGACGTGGCTCTACACGGCAATTCGCACGTGAACCGATCACCATGCAGCAACTTTCGACTTTACTTGATCGCGCAACCCGTGGGGTGCCCGCGGATTTCCTCGATCCCGCCGGCACCGAGCTTAACGATTTATATCTGATCGTGAACGCAGTTGAGGGCCTATCGCCGGGCGCTTACTTCTTTCGCCGCGAGGAAGGCTCGCTCGAACTCCTGAAGGAGGACGACTTCCGCGAGCAGGCTACGTATCTCGGTCTGGAGCAGGAGCTGCCGGGTGATGCCAGTGTTGCTGTGTTCTTGCTCGCCGATCTCCGGCCGATTCTGGAGCGATTCGGCAATCGCGGCTATCGCGCGACGCAACTGGAAGCGGGCATCCTGGGCGGGAAGCTGTACCTTGCGGCATACGCACAGCGACTCGGCGCGACTGGGCTGACTTTTTTCGACGACGATGTGACCAACTTCTTTTCCCCTCACGCCGCCGGTAAGAGCGCCATATTCCTCACCGCTGTCGGAAAAAGCGCGTGGCGGATACATTTGGAGATCTGACGGGATCGTGCGCGAAAGACGTTCGGAAATTCTTTCATGTTGCCCTTCAAAATTGCATGTGCCCGGACGTTCTACCTGCCCATTGGACAGAGTGTGTTCCCCGTTTCGAAAGACCGGCTGATTTAACAGTAACTTCTCGGGGAACCCGATTATATCCGACCGGTAGCCTCTCAGAGCGCCTCAGAGCGCCTGCGGCGATCCGCATCCCTTAGACCGCCTCACGATTTTCCGCGGAACAAGAAGATCAGTTCGATGACCAGGATGATCACCACCATCGCCTCGAGCAGAAATGCCCGCG
>DASQXC010000426.1:0-3689 GCA_035639935.1 Terriglobales bacterium | reverse complement strand
GTCCTGGGAACGGAACAAGCCGATATCGGTGGCAACAAGAACGATGTCCTGGCCTGTGCTGGTGTCCACCTGAATGTCGCGCACGGACTGTGGGTTCCCTAGGTCCACGACAGTCCAAGTCTGGCCGCCATCAATGGACTTTGCCACGGCACCGCCAACATTGATAACGTCGAAGGGATCGCCGAGACCGAGATACAGGACATTGGGGGTCCGCCCGAAGCGGACCGCTCCGCCGCCCGTAGTCGGCAGGTTATCGGTGAGAGGCGTCCATGTGGGCGGATCCGAGAGAAAGTTGTTGGTAACCCACAGTCCACCGCCGGAGGTGAGGAAGTAAAGCGTGTTGGGGTCGGTGGGATGGGGAAGAATGGTACGCGCTCTGCCACTGTCGCGGACCAGTCCCGATGCGTCGCCGTTCTGCTCATAATCGGCATCGGCGGGACCAACCGGTACCCAGACGGGATCCGTGGAAGAGGAGTTTGCCTGCGGGGGCACGGCTGCAAATCTGGCGCTCGATAGGTCAATGCTGGCCGACCCGGCACCGCCCGTGGTTCGGCGCGCTGCACGCTGACGCAGAAAGCGGCTCTTTGCTTCCGGACTGAAAACGCCGCTAGTATGCCGCTGCCAGTCCAGGCGGGCAGTCGGGTCGTCCTTCTCGATTGCCAAGTCACGCCCTCGTGATCGCTCCAGCGCTTTTTCCTGCTCCCGCACTTGTGCTCGCTGGCGCTGCAAGGGCGTGTTGCTGTTGTCATCCAGCGGTGTCACATTCTGCTGCCTTGACTGCGCCAAACTTCCTACAACCGAAAAGACGACCAGAAGGAAAGCACAAACCACCTTGGGTTGGGACACGGGGAACCGCCTCCGAAAGCAGAGTAGCCGAAGAACGGCCATTCTCGCTCTCGGCACAGCGAAACACAACCAGAAAAGCTGAATTGCGACTGAGGAAAAGTGCGCGAACTGGTTTACCTTGCGCAGGTCCTTCGCTTGCCCTCACTCGCGCGCTGTGGCGGGCTCGCTCGGGCAGCGCTCAGGATGACAATTTTTCTTCTGACATCAACTTTGAGGCGCTCTACGCATTTTTTTCTGTTCCACAACCGAGCACTGCGGAAGTCTGCGTGGCATGATTTCGTTTCCGCACCGCTGAGTGCGAGGGTGCAAACATGCAACAAGAGACTGCGGGCCATGTGGTAGTTCTGCTGTTCGACGTCTTCGGCACGGTGGTGGACCGGCGCCGCAGCCTAGCGAACTGGCTTCAGCGCTTCGGCCGGGAGCACAACCTTAAAGCCGACTGGCTTGGGTTGGTAGATGACTGGCGCGCTACCTATCAGCCGTCGCTGGAGCGGGTACGCTGCGGCGAGCGGCCTTACGTCACGCTCGACATCTTGCACCGCGAGTCGCTGGATGTGCTGCTGCCGCGTTACGGCCTTGGCGGGTTGCCGGAGGGCCATCGCCAGCAGATGGCGCGTGCCTGGCGCTGGCTTGATCCCTGGCCTGATACCATCGCCGGGCTCACGCGCCTCAAGCGCAAGTTCGTGATCGCGGCCTTATCTAACGGCGGGCTGGGGCTGCAGGTGGACATGGCCAAATACGCGGGGTTGCCCTGGGATGCGATCCTCTCCGCCGACCTGTTTAAGCAATACAAGCCGGACCCGGCCGTGTATCTCGGCGCGGCCGAATTGCTGGCGCGTCCGGCGAGCGTCCTGATGCTGGTTGCTGCGCACAACTATGATCTGGCGGCTGCACGCGCTCACGGTTACCGCACAGCCTTTGTAGCGCGTCCGACCGAATACGGCCCCCATCAGAGAAAGGATGTCGCACCGGAAAACACGTGGGACTATGCGGTCAGCAGCCTCGAAGAGCTGGCGGAAAAGCTCGGGGCATGATTGGGTATTGAAACGCGGATATCATGCAGTCGTGCGTTCTTGCTTGAGCTCGCTGCTGTTGCTCCTGCTGTCCCTCTCGCCCATTATTGCCCAAACGGCTGAGAGCGAACCCGACTCTACCGACGACGTCGAGACCATGGTCCCGCATCTCAGAGATACGCGCTTCTGGCTCTCGGGCCAGATAAATTTCATCTACCAGACGCACCCTCCGTTCCGCGCCCTCTACAGCGGACCGCACAGTATGGATACAAATTACGAGAAGGCCGCGTCGCGAGTGCTGACGCTCTATACGGGAGTGCGGCTCAACAATTCCACTGAACTGCTCGTAGACATTGAAGAAGCTGGCGGATCGGCCCTGAGTACGGGACTTGGCTTGGCCGGGAATACGGACCTCGACATTGTGCGCAACCCATCACTGAGCAAAGCTCCTTACCCCGCCCGGGCGATGATCCACAAGGTGTTCGCCCTGGGTTCAGACAAGATTGAAAACGAGCGCAATGCCCTCTCTCTGTTCGACGAACTGCCCCGCCGTCGCCTGGAAATACGTTTTGGCAAATTCAGCATGGCGGATTTCTTCGATCAAAATTCCGCAGGCTCGGATACCCACTTCCAGTTCACCAACTGGACGGTTGACAACAACGGCGCGTATGACTACGCCGCCGATACGCGCGGCTACACTGTCGGCCTGGTCGCCGATTACGAAGACGGTAATTGGGGGTTCCGCTTCGGCGAGGCATTGATGCCCAAGGTCGCCAACGGTATTGATTTGGTGTGGCGGCCCTGGCAGGTCCACGCGGAAAATTTCGAATTCGAGCTGCGTCACGGGCTGCTTCCTGCGAAGGCGGGGGCCGTTCGCCTGTTGGCGTACGCCAACCACGCCAATATGGGGGTTTATCGCGAGGCTGTAGCCCAGTTCGAGAAACACCTGATCCCCGTCCCAGACATCACTAATCATCCCTGGCACATCAGGCGAAAATATGGGTTCGGCGTCAATCTGGAGCAGAACCTGAGGCGCGGTCTGACCGCCTTTGCTCGCTTTGGCTGGAACAACGGGAAGACCGAATCCTTTGTCTATACGGAGGTGGACCAAACCGTCGCGGGCGGGGTAGTCGCCGGGGGCGCCGTGTGGCATCGCCGACAGGATCGGGCGGGTTTGGCGATGGTAAGCAACGCCATCAGCAAAGACCACCAGAGATATCTTGCCGACGGAGGCCCGGGCTTCCTGCTAGGCGATGGCGCGCTCAACTACGGCCGCGAGAACATTGTCGAAATCTATTACACGGCGCACGTTTGGCGGGGCGTTTACGTGGCCCCGGGCCTGCAGCGTATCGCGAACCTCGGCTACAATCGCGACCGCGGGCCTGTGCTGGTTCCCTCGTTCCGGCTGCACGTGGAATTCTAGCTATTTCTGCGCACCAAGGAACTTATCGACCGAGATGCCTGCGCGTGCAATCAAGGCTCGTAATGTTCCGCGTGCCACTATACTTGTACGTACACCTCCTCCCCTTCCAGCTTGAGGGGATACACAGCAATGCGGGCGTTCGGATTCTGTTCCGCCTGGCCGGTTTTGGGGTCCCACATCCAGCCGTGCCAGGGGCAGACGACTTTGTTATCGACGATGATCCCCTGGCCGAGCGGGCCGCCGCGATGCAGGCAGACGTTGTCCATGGCAGAGATCACACCATTGATATTGGCGACGCAGACTACCTTGTCGCCGACGGGAAATTCCTTCGCCTCGCCCTCTTCTGGGAGGTCGGCCTTGTTGCAGAGTCGAACGAACTCGGGCATGACAACCCACCGCGGATTTGC
>DASQXC010000425.1:0-8805 GCA_035639935.1 Terriglobales bacterium | reverse complement strand
AAACGCGTCCAGAGTCCTTCCTAGTGCTTGCTCCCGCGGGCAGCGGAAAATCGTCTCGGCAGCCTTGTTGAACAGCACGATCCGCTGCCTGTGATCCACCGTAATGACCGCTTCCATTACCGATTCGACGATGCTCGCCAGCCGCTCTCGGCTTTGGGCCGTCAGTTGGGCGGTTTGAATTTCAGCGTGTGTCCGTTCCTCAGTGGCGGATGCCAGCAGCGCCGAGACACGGTTCAGCAGCACCTCGGGCCCCTCTCCCTTGCAGAGGAAGGCGTCGGCGGTCTGCGCGCCCTCGGGCGGGGCACTGCTCCCGGTGAGAAGGATGACGGGCACGTTGGGGCGCAGGCGCTTCAGCGCTTCGACCATCTTGACGCCCATGCCGCGCCCCATCAAGTGGTCGGTGATAACAAGGTCAACGGGGTTGGACTGAAAGACCTCCATCCCTTGCTCGGCGGAGGTTGCAAGAAGAACCTTGTAGCCCTTCGCTTCGAGGATTAGCTGCCGATACCTCAGCCGGGTCGCGTCATCGTCCACGCAAAGAATGACCGTAGCTTTGATCGAGGAAGGCCCGGTGCTTCTGGCGCTTGCTCAAAGATGAACTGAATCGGCGTCTTGCAGAAAATGCACTCCACCGTGCGCACCTCGCGCAGGATTCCGGCACTCTTCACTGCGGGCTTGGAAAAAGCGCGGAGGCATTCGGTGCAGGTGAGTATGTAGTAGTCGCCCTTGCGAGGGACCCACACTGGTGCTCTCTCCCGCTTGATCGCCGGCGGCCGTAGCGGGGCATCGCGAAGCAACTCCGCGATTTTTGCAAGTAGTGCCTCGAATTCAACCGGCTTAACAAACAAGGCATCTGCGAGCACGCCCATGGGTGTGGCGTCCACTACCACGCTCAGCGGTTGGCCAGCAGCAGGCTCAAATTCTCCGCTTATGGCAATGGTCGGGATTTGAGGAAATCGCCTCCGAACGACCGAGAGGAACTCGAAGCCTGACATGTTGGGCATCTTCAGGTCGGTGAGAATCAGGTCTGGCAATACCGTCCCCCGCATCTGTGCCAACGCGTCAAGGCCGTCTTTTGCGACACCGACGCCGTAACCGGCCGCGTGAAACGACGCCTGGAAAAGTTCTCGGAGGGAGGGTTCGTCATCAACGAAAAGCAAGCGAGCGCGCAACCACGTCACGGTATACCTCTGTTACACAGCAATTGAAACATTAGGAGGACGCCGGAAACCGTTGGAAGCGCGCATATTTAACCGCCGGTAACTGAAGCGTGAGTGATAACGGAAAAGTACTACCCACCTCCGCCAAAACAGTCAACATGAAGGATTGCCAACGATTGCCAATGTTAGACTTCAGGATCGGTGAAGAGCTAACGATGCAATCAACAGAAATGAAAGCCTGTAAGGCGATGCAGCCAAAGGAAGTGCTTAATCAAGTGTGCAGCTCTTCCTCAAGATTTTCTTGTGGAAATCCTTTGGAAATCAGTGGGGCAACCCGATCGACATAGAAATGCATCGCGCACTATCCCAAGCTTTATGGGAAAGCATGCGGCGTCAGCTATTGACCTTGGTTTCCGCCTGGGCCTGCAGCCGCTCGCGTTCGTCCACGTGGTTGTGCTCGCCGTTGGCCAACTCCCCGCGGTTGACGCGCTGCCGGCACCAGATGCAAATGACGATCGGTTCCATACAACTGGCCTCAATGGTATGAACCCAATCATCGCGCGCAAAGTCGCGTCCCGCCAAGTAACGCCCGTAATCGCGGGCGTTGTTACCCCGAGGAGCGATACCGTTATTCTCGAGCAAGGAAACAGCAATCCCGGGCCTGGTGCTTTCTGCGTGAGTAGTCTCTGAAGCATCCCTACAAGGCTGTCATTCTGAGCCGCCCGAGCCAAAGGACACTAGTTATGCTGGATCATGCAGGATCGAATAACTTGCCGTCGCGCTAATCGCCGACGGCTACCAGGCGGTTTCCCTCAGCCTCGGTCGCATAGGTGATCTTGAGGCGTTTGCCGGCGGGCAAGGCATTACGCAGATCGCCGGTGAACACCAGCGTTCTGCCGGGACCGCCGTTCGTGGGGCGCAGGGTCACCAGCGATTTGTCCGGCCGGCCGACTTCCGTCTCGTAGAACGCCACCGTTTCCACCACGCCGCTCTCAATGTAGGTGCCGGGAGATCTGCCTGCTATACGCGAGCCCCCGCCGAGCACCTGCGCCGCTTTGCGCGCCGCCAGAAGCTCCAGAGCGATATTCAGGAAAAAGATCCCGGAGATGGTCAGCAGGATCAAGCTCATGAACAGAGCGTCCACGGTGACGCCATCGCTGGTCAGCGCTATATAAGCAATGCCCAGCAGCGGCAGTAGCCCCAGGATGCCCGATATCAACAACTCGCCCATACGTCCCTCGACATAAACGAAAGCAATAGAAAGACGCTGCATGCTTCAATCTTGTACCCGGGCGGGGCTGGATGGCAATAGCCGCCTTGGATTTCACTCTCCTTGGATCAGGGCGTTGCAGGCGTCATCTTTGGTTCCCGCGTAAGTTATGTATTCCAGAGCTGTCATTCTGAGCCGTCCGAGCCGAGCCCGCGCTGGCAAGATGGAAAGCCCCGCTTTCCCTTACGCTATTGTCATCCTGAGCCGCGCGAGGGAGCGTTGCGACCGAGCGCGAGCGAAGGATCTGGATGATGTCGTTCGAGCCCATGTGGTTCGTTGAGGCGATCCTCTAAGGGATATTTAGCTATGGAAGGCTCAACGGCCTTGTACGGATGGGCTTATCGGCATTGCACTAATGTGCTTTTCCCCTCTGCCTATCCCACCGTACCATGTACCAGCACTACCTCACTCGGGAGATCGTCAGAAGATGGGCACCAACACTGGCTCGAAATTGGCTTTGGCTCTGGTCTTTTTGGCACTGGCATCGAACATGGGCGCGCAAACGCGGCCTGCTGCGGTGCTCAAGCAGGACCGAGGTTTCACGGCTGGCGTCGAGTTCGACGGCAGCTTCGACTCCTCCGCCAACGTTTATGAGATTGACTCAACCATCGGCTACAACTTTGGTAAGCACTTCACAATGGATCTCGGACTGCCGTTTTATTTCGCGCAGTCGCCCACCGACACTTCCACCGGTCAGTCCAATTCCAGTAATCAGTTCGGAAATCCGGCCCTTGGTGTGCATTTCAAGTTCCCCAATCCTGTGCTCGGCTACAACATGAACCTGACAGCAACTTTCCCGACCGCGAAGACCGGTCACGGGTTCAGCACCGGGCGGGTCACGTACGATTGGAGCAACCACTTCGAGCACGGGTTCTCCTGGCTGACGCCGTTTGTGGATGCAGGAATCGCCAACAGCATTTTGGATACGCGTCTGTATCATCGCCCCTACACCAGCTTGGGTTACAACGCCCATTTCGCAGCGGGTGCGAAGAGGGATATCTGGAAATTCTTTACCGTGGAAGCATCTGCCTACGACATCCTGCCCTGGGGAGAGCAGAAGATCTACAGCCGGGTGGCGGGCCAGACAGCCACCAGCGTCCAGCACGGCCGGGTCTTCCAAGCCAACGCAGTTAACACCGGCACCGCCGATATCGCCCGCGATTACGGCTACTCGGCCACGCTCGAGGCCGGTCCTTCCGCTTACCTCGACCTCGGGGTCGGGTATGCGCGCAGCGTGCGCTACGCTCTCAACACGGTTTCTTTCAGCGTGGGTGTTAACCTCGGCTCGCTCACAAAGAGGACGTCGCACTAGGGCAAGCTCTTTCAAGACAAGATTTTACGCATAAGTCCTTTAAATTGTTAGATTCAATGAGATCACTGCGAGTAAGTTGTTGAGCTGATTTGAGTTACGGTAAAGGGGGGAGGGGGGTATCGTCAAGCGCTTTTCGGTGTAAGTCCTTTAGTTCATGATACTTGATTAGGTAGCCGCCGTAAATTATTGAGTTCATTGCACCGAGGCAGCCGGCTTACCCGTCATTTCACGTCCTTGATGGCCAGCAAGGTTCCGTAGTCGCGTCCTGAAGGCTCGGTGGCCCGCGCCACCACGCCATGGAAGGCGTCGCGGAATTCGGGGTAATGAGCGAGGATGGCTTTGATCACCGCCACGTTGTCGTCGAACATCTGCTGCGAATTCGAAACATCTGCCATGCGGTATTTGACCAGCAGGTCAAGGTCATTTCCCACGGGAAGGGCGGACATATAGATCAATTGGTAGTTGCGGCCGCCGCCGGCGGCAAGCGTCACCGGATGATCGCTGCTGGGAAGGTCAGAGGGGCGCACGCTCTGCATCTCATCTGCAAGCTTGTCCAGTTTGGATGTGCTCATGAAATCCACCGGTGCGGTGAGGTCCCAGGCGCTCAAGTAGTAGAGCCAGGCGTTGTGGTTCGCGCCTTTTGTCTTATACTCGCGGGCCTTGTTGAGGAACCATTCCCCATCATGGCCGCCGATCTCTGCCGGCTTGCTGTAATAACCCGCCAGCTTCCACGCGGCGCCCTCCTGCTTCAAGATCATGGTGAGCGTGTACCTACCCTTGGGCGTGGTCACGTCCTGGATCACCAAGCCGTAGCGCCCTGGCGGGAGACCGTTGATGCTGAAGCTCGCATACTGGGGCGTCGCCCATACACCGCAGAGGAATTCAGCTTGGGCGATAGGCGCGTTCCCAGTGGCCTCCAGTAGGTAGGAGGCACGCACCGCGGGCTGGGCGTTCGCATAGACTGATTTCTGATCCATGACAAGCCCCTCAATGTTGCCGAAATTCGAGGCGAGGCTCGCGATGGCCGATTGTTTCAGGTCGTAGACATCTCCCTTGGCGGCGTAGTCAAAGAACTGGCGGGCCGTACGCTCAATGCTAGAGCGCGTGGACGCGTCCATATCAGAGGCAGAGGAACAGGTTTCCGCAGGGGCGGGGGACCACGCCCAGGCTAGCAGCACTACCAGAATCAGCATCAGAGGACTGCGATACATAAGCAACTCGCTCAAGTGGGGCTACTCTCAATAGATGCTGGTTCCATACTCAGCGTTTCACACACCGACTTACATCGTCATCTACTGTACTGCTGCACCTTGGCCGCAAAAATTCGGCTTTTCTACGGCCTCGTATCCAGCGGATGGGAAATCTTCTGGTAGAACTCGTTCTGTATCTTCAACGAATCCTGGTCGGCCTTCACCGCTTTGACCGCATCCACGATCGCATTCGTCCACGCCTTCATCTCGAGCTCGCCGAGTTTTTTTGTCGCCGCGGAGCCGTCGCCCGCATAGTGGTTTGGAAACCGCGCGTACCACCAAATGCCGGTGTAAAGCGTTGACGGAAGGTGCTGGCGCTTCTGGTCGTCGCCCGATTCCTGCTTTGCCCGATCCATGTGTACAAGGTCGGGCCGGTTGATCATTGTGGCCGATGTTTCGGCTTCGCCGGCATGCAAATCCGCTTGCTTCTTCTTCGGCGGCTCGCACGGTCCGGAGTCCATCAGCCCGAAAACATAAACGACATAGTCATGCGGTTTCTCCATCTGCGACTGCGCGAAGAAAGGCAGCAGATGCTCGTTTCCGCCGTGACCGTTCACGATAATGATCTTCTTGCAGCCATTGCGCGCCATCTCGTCCGTGGTTGCCTGCAAAAGCTGGAGTTGCAGTTGCGGACTGTAGGCGATGGTGCCCGGCTCGTGCTTGGCTTCGAAAATTTGCCCGAAATAGTATTGCGGGAAGACGATCGCATATTCCTGTTCGGCTGCGGCCAGCACCGCCGCGCGCACGTTCAGAAGGTCGGTGCCCAGCGGCAGGTGCGGTCCATGTTTTTCGAGGATCCCGAACGGCAGCAGGCAAGTCCCGCCGGAACGCCGGATGTTGTCGCGGAATTCAGCCGCAGTAAGTTCTTCCCAACGCACGCGCGGCTGCGTTTGCGCGAATGAAACCAGGGAACACAAAAGCAATAGTGGTGTCCATTGCATGGCGCGGACACACACTACCACACCGCTCCCGGCCTCCTCCAGCGCAAGACCTTGTTGTTGAGACGAGGATATTCCCTTCGCCGCTTCGAAAACTGCGACGGTACGGAGGCCGACGGAATGTTTTGCTTCGGCACGCTGCTGGGTTTTCCGATGCAGCCGGATTGGTTGAGGCTACTCCTTATTTTATTCGCTGATGCGTTCCACATCAGGTGCCGCGATTCGTGTGCAGCCAGTCGATCACAGATGATGATGCGCGCTCAAGGCATGTTGATGCTGCTCGGCCCCTTCCTTTCCAACCTGCGCTGTGATTGACAACCAAAGTGGCTTCTGTCGCATCTCTTTCTGTGCTCGCCACTCGTTTCTCCGCTCATACCGAGTCGCTAACTAGCTATCCCAACCACCAGTGGAGGAAAAACATGGCGCAAGAGTTTGGTCGCAAACAAAACCTCAAGTTCCGCTGTGCTGAGATAAATCAAGGCTGCTCGTGGGAAACAACCGGCAGCAGCGAGGATGAAGTAATGCGGAAGGTTGAGCAACACGGACGCGAGAAGCACAACCTCCAGTCGCTCGATAGCGAAACCAGAAACCGGGTCCGTAACTCGATTCGTCGCGAAGCCGCATAGAACCGAACTAAGGGGGCCGCCGGGGAGCCACATGCAATTGGCGAAAGGCAGCCCCCAAATTTAGAACTGCACCAAACTGTCGCGGGGAAATCGGCTCGCGTTTCCCCCTAAATTCTCACACATCTCCTTGCATCGGCTCCACCACAGCGGAATCGGCTGTTAAATTGAATGCGGGCCGATGTCCTGGAGTTCCCAACCCGAAGCCGTGCGCCGTGAACTTCGCCCCACGCTGCGCCTGGCGGTGCCCCTCGTCCTTGCCGAACTGTCCTGGATGAGCATGACGACCGTGGACACGATCATGGTCGGCCGCCTGCCCAATGCCGCGGTGGCGATTGGTGCCGCAGCGCTCGGCGGCGGACTTTACTACACCGTCGCCATCTTCGGCAGTGGCCTCATGCTGGGCCTTGACACCCTCGTCTCGCAAGCGTTTGGCCGCGGCGACCTCCGCGATGCGCGGCATTCCCTGGTCAACTCTATCGTGATGGCCGTGGTGCTGACCCCGCTGTTGATGGCAGTTGTGTCCCTCATGCCCTTCCTCATGCTGCGCGTGGGTGTCAAAGCGGAAATTGTCATGACCATGGCACCGTTCCTGCGGGCGCTGAACTGGAGCACGCTTCCCCTGCTCCTGTACTTCACTCTCCGTCGTTATTTGCAGGCCGTGCACATTGTGAAACCGGTGACCTTCGCGCTGGTCTCGGCCAACATTGTCAACGCCGTGTTCAACTGGGTTTTTATCTACGGCCACCTGGGCGCGCGCGCCTATGGCGTGCCCGGCTCAGGATGGTCCACCTGCGTGGCTCGCGCCTACATGGCCGGCGTGCTCGTGTTCGCGTTGTTCTACTACGACCGCCCACGCCGCCTGTTGTTACGCGAGCATGCCTGGCAGATGGATTTCCGCCGCATCCAGGCATTGCTCCGGCTAGGAGGGCCGGCGGCGACGCAAATCCTGCTTGAGATCGGCGGCTTCACCGCGGCAGGAGCGATGGCCGGCAAAGTGGGTGCCACCGCCCTGGCCGCGCACCAGATTGCGCTCAACTGCGCCGCCTTTACCTACATGGTGCCGCTCGGCGTCAGCTCCGCAGCAGCCGTGCGTGTAGGTCACGCGCTGGGACGCGGCGATCCCGCCGGCGCTCGGCGTGCAGGCTGGATGTCGATTTTTCTCGGCGCCGCGTTCATGCTGATGGCCGGCCTGGTGTTCGTCTCTATCCCACGCATAATTGCGCGAATCTACACGCCCGATCCAACCGTGATCCAGGCCGGCGCAAACTTGCTGCTCATCGCCGCCGCGTTCCAGTTGTTCGATGGCATTCAGACCGTCACGACAGGCGCCCTGCGCGGGGCGGGCGAGACACGTACCCCGATGATCGCGAACTTCATCGCGTATTGGGTTCTGGGCCTACCCGTCGGCTATGTGCTGTGCTTCCGTGCCAGACTGGGAGTTGTCGGCTTGTGGATTGGGCTTTCCCTCGGCCTGATTACAGTCGCTGCTATTGTGCTCTACTCCTGGTGGAAGCGCATGCACGCGGGAACCGGCATTCAGCGATCTGTGGTCACAGCTCAGGTGTAACTCGCCTTTTGCTTGCTCCGCCAAAGAAACGGCAAGTCACGGATACTTGTAAATGGATTGAGAGAAAGCTGTCGCGGCTGCGACGTCCACAGCTAAAATTGCGGCCGCAGCTGGCGGCGGAACACGATGATCCATTTTGAGAGCCTTACGAAGGAGTTTGGGAACCTGATCGCGGTAAGTGACCTTAACCTGGACATCCCCGAGGGTGAGATCTATGGCCTCATAGGTCCCAACGGTGCTGGCAAAACGACGACCATACGGATGGCCTGCGGGCTGCTTACCCCCACCGCAGGGAAAGTATTCGTCGCTGGTGTGGAAGTCCACAAAGAGCCAGAACGCGCGCAACAGCACATGGGCTATCTCTCGGATTTCTTCTCCCTTTATGACGACTTGACAGTTTGGGAATACCTCGACTACTTCGCACGTGCGTACAAGATGGACGAATCCGACGTTCCGGGCCGCATCGACGAGGTCATCGGGCAGGTTGGACTGGAGGTTAAGCGCGACCTCCTGATCAAAGGACTGTCGCGCTGGCAGGCGGTAGGCTTTGCGGCGTTCCTGAACTCGTTGTTTTATGCTTTGCTGGATCCCAAGACCATCGTTCCGAAGAGGACCGGCCTGGTTTTCATTGACGGCATGTTACCAATCCGTCCCGAGGACGTGGCGGGCACGGTGGTCGCGT